>CAJQOB010000263.1 GCA_905479845.1 uncultured Flavobacteriales bacterium | reverse complement strand
TTTTACTGACTAACTCGTCTAGTAATTTTTGTGCTTGTTCATTCATAAAACAAATTTTTAGTTAAAAATTTGGCCTACAAAATGTACGAGCAATTTTTCAGGTATGGAATTTTAGAAACACAAAATCTTTTATAGTCCCGAGTCGACATCCAGTTTCAAGAACTTTTCACAGGTGAAGAACTAGAAATGCTTCTTGATCGTCCTGTCCGTTACAAATTACTCGAAGACCGGAATAAAGTAATTCTCTCTCTGCTCATTTACCAAGGGCTCTCGCCACAAAACATCATTAACCTGAAAACAGATGATGTCGATATTGATCGAGGAACCATATACATCAAAGCGACCAAGAAACTCAAACGACGAGAACTGGAATTGAAACCAAAACAAGTCATTTTGTTGTATCACTATATCAATGAGTCAAGACAAAAACTGAATATCTATGGTTCAAAGAAACTCTTTATTGGAAAACTTGGAACTGATCTCACGGTTGATGGACCGAACAGAATCATTCGGCCACTCCAGTCATTGTTTCCAAGCAAGAACCTGAACCCACAAACGATCAGACAAAGTGTAATCACGAACTGGCTTAATGTTCAAAATATTTCGCTTGAAGATGTACAACTCCTTTCGGGTCAGAAATGGATGAGTAGTACCGAGCGATATGTGAAGCCGAATATGGATGAGAGAAGGGAGGTGATTAATGCATATTTTCCTTTGTAAAACATTACCTTTGAAAGTATCGAAAAAGAGTTAGAATAGAAGTATGCCAGAGCATCAAAATATAGAATGGAAAGAATCATGGAGGGATGAGTATCTGAAATGGATATGTGCCTTTGCGAATAGCCAAGGTGGAGCTCTTGTTATTGGTAAACGTGATGATGGAAGCATTAAGGGGATTGATAATGCAAGAAGATTGTTAGAATCCCTACCGAATAAGATTCTTCAAAAACTCAATTTAATATGTGATGTAAACTTGAGAACCGAAGGCGATCTGGAATACCTCGAGATCCAAGTTGACCCATCAATTTCTGCTGTTGCTTTCGATGGACGGTATTTTAAAAGAACTGGAAGTACTACTCAATTGTTAACAGGACAGGTACTTTCTGACTTCCTATTGAAAAAGTCAAATAGAGATTGGGATGCTGTGATTATGGAGTCCATGACCATTGATGATATTGATTCTGAAGCTATTGAATTTTTCAAGAAAAAAGCTATTGAAAAAGGGCGCATTCCGTCACTGACAGAATCAACTTCAACCGAAAACATTCTTCGGAACCTTGGGTTGATGAATGAAGATGATCAACTAACAAGAGCGGCAATTTTGTTATTCGGTAAAAAGCCTTTAGATGTTGATCTTTCAGCTTATTTAAAAATTGGGAAGTTTGGAACATCTGGAGCTGACCTAATAATTCATGACGATATTGAGAGCGATGCTTTTAGATTAGCTGATAGAGCGTTGGAAATTCTTGATGCTAAATACATCCTAAGTCCCATTAGTTATAAAGGTCTTTCTAGGATAGAAACTCCTGAATTTCCGTATGAAGCAATACGCGAAATTTTGTTCAATGCTATAATTCACAGAGAATATAGGTCTACTCCAGTTTCAGTTAGAATATATCCTGATCGCCTGCGAATTTGGAATATTGGTATTTTACCAGATGGTGTAACACTGGAGGGGCTAAAAGAAGATCATGAATCTCGTCCAAGGAATAGACTGATGGCCAAAGCCTTTTATATGGGAGGTCATATTGAATCTTGGGGACGAGGAACCATCAAGATCATAGAAGAATGTGAAAAGTATGGACTTCCCGAGCCTAAGATTGAGGAAACAGAAGGAGGGGTTGCCGTGACATTGTACAAGAACAAAACTGCTCCAGAGTTTTTATCCACTTTAGATTTGAATGATAGACAATTGAAGGCAATTGAATATTTGAAAGAAAAAGGAGAAATGACAACATCTTTCTATCAAGAAAAAATGGAAATTTCGTATAGGTCTGCAATACGTGATTTAAAGCAATTAGTTGATTTGGAAGTATTAGAAAAATTAGGAGAAAACAAGGGGGCAAAGTATATTTTGAAATAGAGGTTGGCAGATAAATGGGCTTTTTGGCAGATATATGGCAGATAAAACACCTCGAATAATAATGAATACACTAAGCATTCACTAAGGCGGTCACTAAGCTTTCACTAAGTAAAAAGCATCGATAGAAATATTGGTGTTTTTTATGTCTTAACTTCCTGTATTCCAAAACGATTTCTATCTTTATTTCGGCTTTTCCAAACGAGGATAAGTTTTGCTCTAAAACAGGGCGTTTTTGACATAAAAGTGCATACAGCACTACCGTTGGCTCGTTCACATTTCACTTTATCGTTGAAAATGACTTCAGCTTGGTTCAAATTCTTTGAGGCTTTATGTGCGAATTGATAGCCAAAGTATTCTGATTCTCGTTTTTGTTTCCAAGCATGTGCTGTCGATCTGGGGATGGATTTACGAAGTTCTTCAGGAAGTATTTGTTCTATATCAAGAGCAAAACATATTTTGACACTGGTATGATAAGACGTGTATATACTCATTCAATAGTGATTATTGAATACAATACTAGAAAAAATCATGAACTTGTTTTAAAAGGAACATGGGGTTAACCGGGAACCGACCTTACCGTTGACGGCCTCAATAGAATCATTCGGCCACTCCAGTCATTGTTCCCAAGCAAGAATCTGAATCCACAAACGATCAGACAAAGTGTAATCACGAACTGGCTTAATGTTCAAAATATTTCGCTTGAAGATGTACAATTGCTTTCGGGTCAGAAATGGATGAGTAGTACCGAGCGATATGTGAAGCCGAATATGGATGAGAGGAGGGAGGTGATTAATGCGTATTTTCCTTTGTAATTGGATTGTAATATATTTTGAATCAATTTTTTAAAGTAAAGCTTTTGATTGCCTTAGGTAGTTTTTTTGTTTCAAGAATTGTGATCCCATTGTTTTCAGTATACTTACATAAAGGTAAAACCTTGAAGTGGACCTTATGAGATTTCATTAGAAATATTCCAGAAAAATGTTAATTTAGCGAACGATAAATCTGTAGATACCCCATTTGTTAGGACAGGGTTTATTCAAAATTAGTATAATAATCAAGCGACAGCTTGATACCAGTTAACTGGTTTTTGGTAGTCCAGTGATTCGTGTCTTCTTTCATTGTTGTAATAGTTAAAATATTCG
>CAJQOB010000262.1 GCA_905479845.1 uncultured Flavobacteriales bacterium | reverse complement strand
AAAGCGAACTATATCAGAATCATACAGAAAAAGCCTTCCAAAATGATCGGACAAGTAGCAATACAGCGTAAATTGCTCATATTAATATATACTCTATGGAAGAACCAAACAGTATATCAAACCGATTATAAAAAGGTAGTCCCGCCAAAAAGCGTGACTAAGCAAGATAGATCTCCCGAAGGAGAACTTCTTTGAACTACTAAAATACTTTTTTCGTTTTTTACTTGGTTTTAATAACAGTACCTTTTTTTGTTCCAAACAACTGAAGCACCTCCTAGTTAAAAGATTTAGCTTTCCAAGTAACGCCATCGTTTTTAATTTTACAAGTGTTAAATTAAAAGTACTTTGGCCCCAAACTAATACTAAATAGAACAGTTATGAAAAAAAATGTTACTCTCTCTAATGGTCTTAGGTGCTTCAGCATTTGGACTTAATGCACAAATCCAAGGTTACAGCGTTGGACAAACAGTTACTGACTTTACTGTCACTGATACTGATGGAAATACTCACACACTTAGCGATTACACAAACGCTGGTAAATGGGTAGTTCTTGATTTCTTCTTTGTTGATTGTCCACCTTGTCAAGGAACGGCTCCGATCTTCAATGAATTCCATGAGAAATATGGATGTAATTCAGCAGACGTAATTTGTATCAGCATCAACACTGGACAAGATGACGACGCTTACGTTCAAACATTCGAAGCGACGCACGGTGGATCATTCTCTCACGCTCCAGCTGTGAGTGGTGACGGTGGTTCTGGAGTAGTTAATACTGACTTCAACCCAACTGCTTACCCAACTTTTTGCTTGATCGACAACAACATGCAGATTCAGAATCTAGATATCTGGCCAATTCAATCTGTTGCTGACATCGAAAGCGCATGTTCTGCTGCTGGATTTTCTCCAACTGAAACAGTTTGTGGTGTAGCATCAACTTCAGAATTGACGTTGACTGATGCTCAAATCTTCCCGAACCCATCAAATGGAAATGTTTCAATTCGTTTCAACAACACTGTTTCTTCGGATGTTACTATCCAAGTAACAAACTTGGTTGGACAGGTAGTTTACACTTCAGTAGAAACTACAATTGCTGGATCAAACTCTTTCGATTTGAATCTTACTGATTTGACTGAAGGTCAATACATCGTGAAGATTGGAAACGGAACAGGACAGACAATAACGAAAGTTCAGATTACAAAATAGTCTCAACTATACTTATAGTAATGTCTCTCAGCAATGAGGGGCATTTTTTGTTATCTTTTGTTTTCACTAAACACTTAACCTCATGGCAGAATATCGATCAATGCAGTTAACATTTATGGAGGTTCCATCTGGTCAGGGACTCACAATTAATATAGTTGGTACTGGAAATGAAGTCTCATGGAGTACCGGTCAACCAAACGGGAATTCGTCAGGTATTTCTATGAATTCACTTAGTGGTGGATCCTTGGAGCTATCTTCTGTGGAAATCGGTCCAGCAAAAATCCTCATTAGTTCAGATTCAGCCGTTCCATCTAGATCATTCCAAATGGATGTGAATGTTTCTGCTGAATCCACTCCATCGTCCTTTACTCTCTCTGCTTCTATTCCTTCAGGGGCGAGCGTTCGTGCTCAAATGATTGGCACGAGCGAATCTCATCAACTTGGTGCAACACCTGCCATTTTCCAGTGGCAACCGTAATGATCTTTTGAACTTGATTACCTTTGGGGTAGAAATTTCAACATGATTCGATCCATTCTTTTTCCAATTCTTTTCTCATCGATTCTGATGAGCATTCACGCTTGCACTACTGACGATTATGTAGTAGGTAAAAAGCAGAAGCCCTTGATCGCCGAACTCGAAATCCCTCCAATTGAAATTCCAGTTCTTCCTAACATTGATTCAGACACAACTATATTCTACAACTTCAACAACGCCCCTATTGAAATAGTGATTAAGTTTCCTTCAGACACAATATTCAAAGGAACAATTATCGCTCTTCCAGGTTGGAACTACTCAAACTCAGATTGGTGTGATAAAACTGAATTGTGCGAAAAGGCTTTGGCTGAAGGTTATGCGCTCATCCTTCCGGAAATGGGAAAAAGCATCTATTGTGACTCTGTTTACCCTGAGACGCGAAAAGACTGGCTGAAGTACCCTACTCGATCTTGGATTAAAAAAAACATGATACCCACTATTCAGGAAGATTTCAAATTATTGATGGGTGAACAAAACAACTTCGTAATGGGGTTATCAACTGGAGCGCGAGGAGCGGTACTTTTAGCCATGGATCTCCCAGAAATTTTCTCAGCTTGTGGAGCACTGTCAGGAGATTTCGATCAAACGCGATACACCAAAGACAACTTGTACAATGGATATTACGGTCCATATTTGAAGTTTACAGATCGCTGGACGATGCAAGACAATGCCGTGACTTCCATCAGCAAACTAACAGTACCTGTTTATCTTGCTCACGGTGATAAAGATGAAATTGTACCAATCGCCTATTCCAAGCAATTGTTCATTGCACTTCAAGAAAACGGAAATGAACGATCCATCCTAAATGTCAATCCAACAGCGGGTCATGATTATGACTTTTGGAATTCAGAGGTAGACGCTGTTTTGAATTACTTTGATCGGCATAAGTAAGAATCTCTTACGATGATAGCAATTCGTAAAAGTGAAATACCAGCCCCTCAATAAACCAAAGACTAATCGTTCTTAGAAGGGATGTGCATCTTTTTAGAGATTCTGGAAACGAATTGAAATACGCGAATTTGTGAGAAAGCATGAAGCGAACGCGAAATGATCGTTGAACAAATCGTATTTCAAAAGTTGTAGGAATCGAGAAAAATAAGCTCTAGCGTTTTTTGGCTCAACCTTTTTTATGCAATAAAAAAAAGGTTGAAATTACTTCTTCACCGCCTTCATCAAATTAGACGTTCCTTTTCGATATTGATATCCAATTCCGAAAGGCAGAGACTTTACATTATCTCCTCCAGTCAAATAAACGTTTTTCAAGTCTTCTTGATGACGTTCCGCGAAGAGTGAAATTGGGAAAGAGTAGTTTCCGTAGAAAGTCAAATCCCACTTGTTTTGATCAAAGTATTGAATCGGAATCCCAGAATCATCCTGTAAAACGAACTCCGAATTATCCAGAATGATGTTTCTGATTATGCTGAAAGTTGGACGGTGCATCAAATACGAAGCAGACTTCAAATACGTAGATTTCATATCAATTCCTTCCAAGTAAGCAACCAGATCAGTACGTGTATCCAATCCTTTTGCAACAAGCCCTCCTCTACTTACATAAGGCATATTTTGAAGGTTCACCGCAAAATAAGTCAAGGTTCGAACAACATCCGACCCCTCACGTTTGAAGTAGTAACGATTTCCAACATACGTTGAATCCGAGTTGTTCGACATATCAGTAGTCAAGGTCCCATCAGGGTTCATTGCTACAGCTTCTTGGTACATTACTTCATGATTTGTACGTTTCATGAATTGCATCAAAACGGGTAAATTTCCATCAACCTCTCCTTTAAAATCAGCTGCCATCGCAATCGTTCTGAAGAAACTCTTTCCTAGAATCATATTGAGTGATTTACGAACACCGTTCAAGTAGATCCCATCTTTTTCTGCTTCTGATTTCTCCACCATATTTGGGAAAGTTCCGATTGGCTCCAAAGCAATCATTACGATATTCTCGTGCTCAGGAAAAAATACATCAGCATGTAAGAAGTCTGGACCAGAGAATGGATAGAACAAAGTACCTGCACCTTGATTTACTTCCGTACTTGACCAATCCTTCATCGTTGGCAACTTCTCGTTGGTTGTTTTCCAAACACCATCCATTGCAGTTTTGTAATTCTGCCATGTTGACGAAGACTCCAATCCTTTCAAACTAGAACCTTCCGTTCCCTCAATTCCCGCAATGTAATCGGCAAAATCATTGAATTTTCGATCTTCTGGATATTCAGGTTTCTCAACCTCCACAACTGTTTTTGAATCTTCTGAATTCGTTTTTGGGGAGTCTGTCGTTTCTGTCGTTTCGGTTGAACAAGCCGTCATAACAGCCGCCAATACAAGGAATGCAAGTTTCTTCATGAGTACAATAGGTTTACACAAATTTGCTCAATATAATTCACTATCCCCGCATAATCCTAAAAAAAAAGTAATTTAGGTTCTTATAGATTAAACCTTCCCAATATGGCTCAAAAATATACTCGATCTGTAGCGACAAATATGGTGATCGCCAATATGATCGGTACTGGAATTTTCACTTCACTTGGATTTCAAGTTGTTCCTGGAATTGGAATTCCTGATCCATTTGCCATTTTAGTTATCTGGCTTGTTGGTGGGATTATTTCGCTCTGCGGAGCAACCGTTTACGGAGAAATCGCAACGACCTTCAACAAATCGGGAGGCGAAT
>CAJQOB010000261.1 GCA_905479845.1 uncultured Flavobacteriales bacterium | reverse complement strand
CGTGAATACGAAAAAGCACAGAAATTCAATTCAAAGAATGGAGAATTGAATTACAAAATTGGCGTTTGTTATGCGAATAGCCCATATAGCGAAAAGTGTATTCCTTATCTGAAGACAGCTTTCAAACTAGCCCCAGACTGTAACCCGTTTTTGGATTACTACTATGGATATGCGCTTCAATTAGATGGAGACTTCACCGCGGCAAAAAAATCATATGAGAAATTTGAAGATGGATACAAGAAAGCTGATGACTTCTCAAAATTTGTAAGCAAGCGAAAAAAGGAATGTAAAGCGGCTATTGATGCAATTGCCGATCCTGTTAGAGCATGGGTTGACAACGTTACAGAATTAAATACAGCGCAAAATGAATATGGTCCTTCTGTATCTACTGACGGAGCGGAACTCATTTTAACATCAAACAGACCAAATGGTCATACTGCGAATGAAATCGGAGGATATGACGACGATATCTACACTTCTTCTCTCGAGAACGGAAAATGGTCTAAACCAAAAGCGATCAAAGGAGCAGTAAACTCAGAATCGGACGATGTTTCGAACAACCTAAGTTACGATGGAACAAAATTGCTTATGCATCGTGTGGAAGATGGACAGTGCGACATTTTCGAAAGCAAGCTTGTTGGAGCCAATTGGACGGCACCTACAAAACTTCCTTCGGCCATTTCATCAACTAGAGCGAACGAGCGCTTTGCATCTTATAGTGATGACGGTTGGAGTATTTTCTTCAATCGTGACAATGCTAATAGATCGAATGGATACGATGTTATGTACAGTAGCATGCAAAGTAAACTCAGACAAAACTACATGGCGGCGCAAATGATCTCTACGGTAAACAGTAAGTTCAACGAAGGCCCTATTTATGTTCACCTTGACGGCGAGACAATGTACATTGCTTCTGAAGGGGCAGAATCTCTTGGTGGATACGATATTTTCGTATCAAAAAACATCAACGGAACTTGGTCAAAACCTAAGAATATGGGCTACCCGATCAATACGCAGTATGATGATTTCTTCTTCTCTGGAACAGCGAATGGAAAATACGCATACATCGCTTCGAACCGTGCTGGTGGAAGCGGAGGTTATGACATCTACAAAGTGACGTTCTGGGGGCCAGAAAAAGAACCAGTAATGGCAACAGAAGATTACTTGTTAGCTTCTATTGTGAACCCAATTGCCGACAATTCAATTGAAGAGTCAGTAACGGTTAAGAAAAAGTCATTTACAGTATTCAAAGGAATCACAATCGATGCAATTTCAAGAAAGCCTGTTGAGGCGGAAATTGAAATTACAGACAACACAAGTGGAAAAATCATCGAAACGTTCACTACGAACAGTGCGACTGGTAAATTTATCATCACACTAGCGTCTGGTAAGAATTATGGTATTGCTGTTAAGGCTGAAGGATACCTCTTCCACTCGGAGAACTTCGATATTCCAAAAGGAAGTTCTGACAATCTTGTGAACAAGGTAATCGAATTGAAAAACATCAAGATTGGCAGTAAGATTGCGCTTCGTAATATCTTTTTCGATACAGGAAAATCATTGTTACGCTCAGAATCGAATGCTGAGTTGGATCGATTGGTGAAATTAATGAATGATGTTCCAAATTTGAAAGTGGAGATTTCAGGTCACACTGACAATACTGGATCTGCGAAATCAAATCAAACTTTATCGCAAAGTAGAGCACAAGCAGTTGTTACTTACTTAACGAAAAAAGGAATTGCGGCATCACGTATGACAGCGAAGGGATATGGACCAAATTCTCCAATCGCGACGAATGCTACTGCAGATGGACGTCAACAAAATAGACGTACTGAATTTGAGATTACAGGAAACTAAATAGACTCAGCTGCGCCTTTCAGATTTTCCGACACGGCTTTGCCTTTGGATTGTTGGATGGCGTGGTTTGTAGGTTTGAATAGAAACTACTTCTACCTGTGATTATTTTGGATGTCAATAGCATCCCTAACTTCTACAAAAAAATCCCGATTCGGACTCATGTTCCAAATCGGGATTTTTTAATTACTTATTTTTGGGCAAAGCAATTTTATGTTCAAAGTGATTTCTTCTGACGATATTTCTGTATTCCAATCAATTCTTGGTGATCGATGTTTTGTTGATGATGAATCGCTGTACAATTACAGTCACGACGAAACTGAGGACATTTCCATCCTTCCGACCGTTGTTTTGAAACCAAGTACGCCCGAGGAAGTTTCTAAAATCATGATTCACTGTCATGCTGAAAACATTTGCGTAACTCCATCTGGAGCGCGCACAGGTTTGAGCGGCGGCGCAATTCCCGTTCATGGAGGAGTTGCACTATCAATGGAGAAATTCAATCGCATTCTGAACATTGACGAAAATAATCATCAGGTAACAACAGAGCCTGGGGTGATTACGCAAGTACTTCAAGACACGGTCAAAGAAAAAGGCTTGTTCTATCCACCTGACCCAGCGAGTAAAGGGAGTTGTTTTATTGGAGGAAATGTTTCCGAAAATTCTGGCGGTCCCAAGGCTGTAAAATACGGCGTTACGAACGAATACGTTCTCAATCTTGAAGTCGTTCTTCCAACAGGTGAAATTATTTGGACGGGAGCGAATGTACTCAAGAATGCTACAGGATACAATTTAACTCAACTCATCACAGGATCGGAAGGCACTTTGGCTGTCATCACAAAGATTGTTTTGAAGTTGATTCCGCATCCAACGCAAAACCTCTTACTTCTTGCTCCATTCTTTAGCGCAGAGAAAGCCTGTGAAGCAGTTGGAGCAATTTTCAAAGAAGGAATTACCCCGAGCGGGTTGGAATTCATGGAGCGCGACGCGTTGATCTGGACACAAGAATTCTTGGGAGACTCCACTATTCATATTGGTGAGAATCACGCGGCTCATTTGTTAATTGAGGTAGATGGATTTGATTCTGAAATCTTGATGAATGATTGCACTAAAATCATGGAGGTACTAGAGCAATTTGAAACGGACGAGGTACTTTTTGCTGAATCCCAAGCTCAGAAAGATGCTTTGTGGAAATTACGCCGCTCTGTTGGTGAAGCAGTGAAGGCGAATTCAATTTACAAAGAAGAAGACACTGTTGTTCCTCGATTTGCTCTACCCGAGTTGCTACATCACATCAAACGGATTGGTGGCAACTATGGATTTAAGTCCGTCTGCTACGGTCATGCAGGTGATGGAAACTTACACGTCAACATTATCAAAGGTGACTTGACCGATGAGCAATGGAATGAAGAATTACCGATAGCTATTCGCGAGTTATTCCAAGAGGTGGTTCGAATGGGAGGTACACTGTCAGGTGAGCACGGAATTGGATTGGTTCAGAAACCGTACATGGACATTGCTTTTTCAGATACCAGTTTGAACTTAATGCGGTCGATTAAGAATGTGTTTGACCCGAAGGGGATCTTGAATCCTGGGAAAATCATTTAGACGCGCTGCGCTTTTGGATTGGTTGGATTGTTCGAAATAAAATCTAATCCAAACGCTATGCGTTCCAGTAATCTGAAAAATCCAAAAATCAATTCTTCAAAAAGTCCAAGTCACCAGCTTTCATTTTGTGGTAACCACGACTTAAATATGCCAACATAATTCGCATTGAATCGAAAGCTTCTTCTGTTTCGGCACTGATTTCCTTCTTCTGCAAACGAAGCAAGAGCTTCATGTACATTGCGTGAAAGGCTATCTCGATATCGTTCTTATCCTTTAAGTTGGATTTTTGCTTGAAGTCACTAATATTCTGAGCAGCTGCTTCAATGATTCCGATGTATTTCGGATCCTTCGTTGCAGTAAGCAATGTTGTGTGCAAGTATGACAATTCAATCATCACCTCATCCAAAGACGGCATGTGTCCAGCTTTTTCCAACTTGTTCGCTTTCATTTCATTGATGATTCTTTTGTACCACTCTCGATATTGGGTCAGGAATGATTCATCTGGAAGCTGTGGGCGCACGTAATGTTCGATAATTTCTTCCATGTCAAATTTGTAGGCGCGTACAACGTCTTCAATTTGATACATGTACAAAATGTACTCTGCGATATTCTCTTGCTGTTTTTGCTGTGCAACTAGCATTATTAGAAAGGTTAAGTGAGATTATTTCTTCTCTTGCTCATTCATGTATTCGATCAAATCCATTGTGATGTCCATTGACTCATCAATGTAAAGAATCGAACTCAATTGACCTTTTGTAAGAATCATGCTAAGGCCATTTTCTTTCGCGTATTCCTTCGCGTATGTGTCCATTTTTTCGAACAAATCCTTGTCAAATTCGGCACCTCTTTCAGTCAAAACAGCACCTTCAGATTCTTGAATGCTCTGCATTTCCTTTTGGATTTTACCAATTTCGTTTTGGTAATATTTCTGACCGTTTGGAGCCAATTGTCCTTGCGCCATCTTCGACTCGTACATTTGGGCCAATTTCGCACCTTCCATTTGAAGCTCAGTCAATTTCGCATTTATCACTTCCTCATCGGCTCTAAGTTCTTCTGTATTCGTTTTGTAAAACTCAAAATTCTCAGCGATGCTATCTTGAACGTAATAAGCAATATTCAAACTTGAGTTACTTGACCCACTTGATTTTTTTCCTTTATCTCCACAAGACGCCAATAAAGCGACCATTACAATTGCTACTCCTAAAATTTTCATGCTTGTACGTTCTTTTGTTTGAAAGCCTCTTCCCAATCCGATCGCATTTCTACAAATCGTTTGAGGGCATTCGATAATAATTCTGGTGTGATCATTCGTTCAACATCATCCAATCCGTATACATCCGTTTCGCCAATTTTGTATGTCTGCTCAAACTGACCAAGCTCAATCTTCACGATATACTTCGCATTGTAATTGAACACTTGAATTTTGTAACGGTCGTGTGGAATGTCTTTTACTAATCTCACAGTATAATTTTGAAGCAAAAATACACGAAAAAAACGCTTCGAAAAGAAAGCGCCAAAGTTTTCATCCAAAAAATGCTAAATATTTGCCTCTTGTTAGATATTGACCAATTCTAATTCCCTGTCTGCAATAAATTCAAACGGTACCTTGACCATGTAAGCGTAGTCTTGTCCAACCTCGTACATATCCACATCAGATTTTTTGTAATGCCACTCAACTTTAACCTCTTTCCCGAGGGCATCAAGTTCATTCAATTTGTAGAGCAAAAAGAGAATTCGTTTAGAAGAACTAATGTTGAAGTACTCGAAATTAAGTTTGACCGTAATCGAATCTGTTGGATTCAACATAAATGATTCAAACCAGCTCAAAACAGGCAGCCAAAACTTATCAGCTTCCTCAGGGATAGATCGCCCCTTGATTTCCATCTCTCCAGTCTGTCCATTGAAACATACAAACGGTGTTTGTGCAGTTTCTTTGATCTCCAGTTTCTCCATAAATCATCTAGTTCGACACGCAATTTGGGATTTTTCTGTGAATAAGTTGTGCTTTTTTCTACCAATGACTTTAATTACTCGCTTAATAAATGTATTATGTCGACGAATAAGATTTGATAAATTAAAAAATGAAAGAATAATCGATGAAAGCATGACTTTACTCAACTAGAAGGTAAGTTTATTCACTCACAATATTTCGTCTAAATCCCGTTTTAAACCCATTTAATCGATTTCCCTACCTTCGAATGTGGAATTCTCCGAAAAATATAAACTCGAAAAACGACTTGGAGCTCAGCGCAAGCGAAAGTTCGGTGAAATCTTTCTAGCCTCAGACATGCAATCAGGAAAAAAGGTTGTCCTAAAAGCAGTGAGGACCAAAGCGGATGATCCAACAAATGCTGATCGCCTTAGAGCTGAAGCAAGTTTTAGTTTTGATTTCGAAGGACTACCGAAGACCTTGGATTTTGAAAAAACGGAATCCAATTTGTTCCTAGTACGTGAATTCGTTGAAGGAATTCCTCTGGATGAATTTTGGGCAAAACTGAAGCGCAGACAACGATTGCCTTTTGTCATTGAACTTTTGGAAAAGCTTCAAGCTATTTTCACACATTTGAAAGCGAGTGACGTTGTCCATTGCGATATAAAACCGAGTAACATCTTGATTGCACAAAAAGAGGATTCATTCAAGGTTCACTTACTTGATTTCGGATTGTCGATCAGAACATTGGAAATAGAAGAGAACAAAGCGAGAAAGCTACTGTTCCCTTTGGGATTTGCAGCACCAGAATTACTACTAAATCACTTAGAACTGGTTGATCACCGCACCGATGTTTTTGCTTTAGGAGTCGTTATTTGGAGACTATATGCAGGAAAATTACCACTTATTCATCCGAACCCGAGCGTGTTCACCAATTTGCAGTTAACACATCCCCTCCCTGAGCATTCTGATATTTCGAACAAAGTATATAAGATCTTGCTAAAGATGTCGCACAAACATCAATTCAAACTACCTCCCAATAAAATGGATCATCAAGAGGTGAATGCCCTGCTAATTTCAGCCATGAATGAACGTTATGACTCACTGGAAGAAGTGATTCAAGCCTTCAAATCAATTAAGAACAAAAGATTTTGGAAATAGTCTACCAGAATAAATCTCTGCGGTAACCTACATTAATTCCGAAGAACAAGTTACTGTACAATCCAGTATACGTTGATGTTTCGCTTGCTTGTCCCAACAACATGTAGCTAATGCTGAAATCAGAATAAAACGTTCCAATACGAGGCACTGTGTATTTCACACCTCCAAGTAATCCAGCTCCAAGTGAAAAAATAGCACCGTTACGTGAAGTAGAACCATCAATTTCATACAAGGTTTCATCAAAATCCTCATATTTCGTTTTCACTTTGTTGTACACTATCATGAAGCTCGTTCCACCGTATCCAGCAAATCCGAAATCGAAACC
>CAJQOB010000260.1 GCA_905479845.1 uncultured Flavobacteriales bacterium | reverse complement strand
TAAGGCTCAATCAAATCGATTACCTTAATACCTGTGAAAAGTACCTCAGTTGCAGTTGAAAGATCTTCGAATCTTGGTGCTTCACGGTGAATTGGGTTTCCGTTAGTGTTATCTAACTCCCCTAAACCATCAATTGCTTCTCCAACTACGTTGAACAAACGTCCTTTGATTTCTTCACCGGCTGGCATTTTGATCGCCGAACCTGTTGAAGTAACATCCATACCTCTCAAGAATCCATCTGTAGAATCCATTGAGATCGCACGAACAGAATTTTCTCCTACGTGAGATTGCACCTCGAGAACAACTCTCGTTCCGTTTTCTTTAAATACTTCTAATGCATCATAGATGCTAGGAAGTTCAGATCCCTTTTCGAAGTGTACATCTACTACAGGTCCAATTACCTGTGAAATTTTACCTTTAATATTCGACATGTTGGCGTCTATTTATTGTAATTAACAGCATTCCGTTTTTCCTTTGTTGAGTCTTGCTTTGAAACGTTTTTCATCACAATTCTCGCTGGAATTTCGGTGCAAATATACGGGTTTTATTATAGAAACAAGGCGATTGTGAATAAATATTTAATTGAATTTTGAGGCAAATCGAAATATTGAAATCATTCCTCAATCGCGTACGCTTCGAGCTTGATTTCCCCCAGGATTTCCTCGCCATTTTGATTCCAAACAAATGCAGCAAATGAGTTCGCTCCTTTTAATGCGTTCATCGCATAGGAAAAGTCAAATTCTAACAGGCCAGAATCGTCGATCTTGTTGTTTCGAATCATTGGAACAGCTTCATACGTGTACTGTTGTTTACTGATACTATCTTCTGATAAAACAAGATAAAATTTTCTCTTTCCTTCGACATATGTTCGAGCTGCCCTACACATCTAAGGATCATTGCCTCTTCCATTTCAGCGATGTGTAGGTTCTGATATTTCTGTAGAGAAACATCATTTTTTTCAATTGACTGACTTCACATTTTTATAGATCAGGTATTTCACTGGGAAATAGCTGAACAACACACTCAAGATTGTCACCATGGAGATGATCAATACCCCATCAACCCAAGAAATAGCAATTGGGAACGCTTCTCCTGCCGAGTTTGGCATTGTAAGCAAGGAAAATTTAATCTGCAAGAAACAAATGAGGTATCCTGCTAAAACTCCAAACAAAATTCCTTTACCTGCGATTAGCAAACCTTCAAAGAAGAAAATATTGAAAATGAATTTCTTGTTCGCACCGAAGCTTTGCATCGTTTCGATATTATCCAGTTTCTCCACAAACAGCATCGTCAGCGACGCCACAAGGTTAAATGCTGCCAGAATAAAAATGAAGAGTAGAATAAATAACACGATCAACTTTTCCGAGCGACTTGTTTTATAGATCAGTTCGTTCTTCTCAAAGTTCGTTTTAACGACAAAATCAGAGCCAATCAATTCCTTGATTTCATCTCGAACGGATTCGTTATCAAATTTAGGGTCAACATCGATGTAAATAGCCGAAATGTGATCATCGTACAACATCAATTCCTTCGCAAATTCAATCGGGACAACGAAATTTTCCGAGTTTACTTCGCGATTATAATTCATTCGACCTGAAACCCGGATTGTATTCGTTCGAAAAGGATTCTTTCCAAAGCCAATTTTGATTTTTCGTTTGGGAACATAGCAAATCACAGTTTCGTGACCAACATTCTCAGGAATATATCCATCCAGTTTATCGAGCAGTCCTGCACCAATTACACCATAATTGCGAATCGTCAATAGGGTGTCTTTTATATCCACACCTAGTTCCTCATCCATAATAGGAATTACTTCTACGGTTGTGTCCACACCCACGAATGAATCGCCATCAATCATGTGCTTTGACATATTCGTAATGTCTAAAAACGAAGGTTCGACCCCTATTATTTTTGCGTTCACCCACTTCTTCTCATGCTTAAGAATCACAACCTCCTCAACTGCTCTGGTATACGCAAACACTCCTTCGACGGCCTGTAATTTCTCTAAATCAATTTGGCGTTCGTTGAATGTTTTCCCTACTTCTGGTCGAATGGTGATATCCGTATCGTATTCGGAATACAATTCTTCGATCATTTTCTCAATCCCATTGAATGCGGAAAGTAAAATGATCAAGGCTGCAGTAATTGCCGCAATTCCCACTACCGAAATACGTGTAATCAAGTTGATCACATTTTTCTTCTTCTTGGAAGATAAGTATCGGCGCGCTATGTAAAAGGGAACGTTAATGGTTTTTGTTTCGGTATTAAGTTGGACTTCGAGGTCCTCAGTCCTCTCAAATATGTTTAAAGTGGGGTGAGGCTCTCGAGCCCCACACTTTCTATTTTTTCAACAATTCGTCAATCTCCATTGCGTAATCCAGCGAATCATCAATAAAGAATCTAAGACCTGGACATTTCTTCATGTTCTTCAGTCTTCTTCCTACCTCTCCACGGATTTTCTTTGCATTCTCGTTGATATTCTCCAACACCTCCTCCTTTGGTGGGCCGGCGAAAACACTCATGTATACACGGGCTAGCGACAAATCTGGTGTTACTCGAACTGTCGTCACAGTAACCATCGCCCCCAAACATATTTCGCGTGCATTTCGTTGAAAATACATTGATAACTCTTCACGAATCACTTCTTCAATTCTACTTTGTCTGATTGTACCCATGCTGCAAAAATACGTAATTGATTCCGTCGGCGTTATTTCAAGGAAAACAAAAACCTAAATTCGATTTTAAAATGGAATTCAGGTTTAAACTTATCTTTGCAAGCAATGAAAGGATTAAGAGAAATTATTGGCTACTCATTTAAGTACAGAGGAACGGCGTTTTTGGTCATTGGGTGTAACATCTTGTACGTTATTTTCAACCTGCTTTCTCTGGCGCTTTTCGTGCCCTTTCTGCAAATCCTTTTCAACAACGACAAAGTCACAGAAGTTGCGAAACAACCTGTTTACGAAGGCGGATTCCTTAACTTCTTTGAGTACTGCTCAGATTACTTCAGCTATGTGATGCAGGACATGTCGCAATCCGATCCGAAAGGAGCTCTGCTCTTTGTATGTATCTCCGTAGCAATTGCTTTCCTTCTGAAAAACGTGTTCCGATACGGCGCCGTTTGGTTCCAGTCACAATTGAGAATGGCAGTTGTTCGTGATATACGAGATGCCCTTTTTGAAAAATCACTTCGCTTACCTCTATCTTATTACACGGATGAGCGCAAAGGAGATTTGATGGCGCGCATGCAAAGTGATGTTGGAGAGATCGAGGTAGCAGTGATTTCTATGCTCGAATTGATTTTCCGTGAACCTCTGGCAATCGTTATTCACCTTGGAGTATTGATCTACTGGAGTCCACAATTGACCTTGTTCTCGTTGATCCTACTTCCATTCACTGCTCTCATCATCAGTGTGATCGGCAAGAGCTTGAAGCGAACGGCGAAGCAAGGACAGGAACAAATGGGACTTGTTTACTCGATGATGGAAGAAACCCTCGGTGGAATTCGAATTATCAAGGCGTTTAACGCAATGAAACAAGTGCTGGGGAGCTTCAAACATGAAAATCTCAAGCACCAAAAGCTCATCACGAAAGCTTTTAGAAAAAGAGATTTATCCTCTCCATTGAACGAAACCGTTGGAGCAATTGTCATGCTTTGTATTGTTTGGTATGGAGGGTCATTGATTTTGGACAATCCTGATGGTTCTGCATTTTCAGGAGAAGAATTTGTTGCCTTCATCATTGTTTTCTCTCAATTATTGAGACCGATTCAAGGAATGGCGAGATCTGTTGCCAACTTGAACAAATCAAAAGCATCTCAAGATAGAATCAATGATGTTTTGAACGCCGACGAAAAGATCTACGAAGTAGAAAACCCTGTTAAGCTTCCTGAGTTGAAATCGGATGTAGCCTACAACAATGTGTCATTCCGCTACGGGGAAGAATACGTCTTGAAAAATATTTCGTTCTCCATTCCTACTGGTAAAACGATTGCTCTGGTCGGGGAGTCTGGAAGTGGAAAATCAACGATCGCAGATTTACTCCCACGATTCTACGATGTTCAAGAAGGCTCTATTTCATTCGATGGAGTTGACATCAAAGAAGCGAGCATTTTGAATTTACGCCAACAGATTGGAATCGTTTCTCAGGAATCGATCTTGTTCAATGCGACGATCAAAGAAAATATCGCCTTCGGAATGGTGGAAGCCTCCGATGAGGAAATTATGCGAGCGGCGAAGATTGCCAATGCGCACAACTTCATCATGGAATTGCCTGAAGGATATTCTACGAATATTGGTGAACGCGGAAATCGTTTATCGGGCGGTCAACGCCAACGAATGAGTATTGCTCGCGCTGTACTGAAGAACCCACCAATTTTAATCTTGGACGAAGCAACATCCGCCTTGGACACGGAATCAGAATACTTGGTTCAGGAAGCCTTGGATAATTTGATGAAAGACAGAACGAGTCTAGTAATTGCTCACCGCTTGAGCACGATTCGAAATGCGGATAACATCATCGTATTATCGAAAGGGGAAATCATGGAGTCAGGAACGCACGAAGAGTTGATGAAGCTCAAGGGAACATACCATAAGCTATCCTCACTTCAAGGAATTACCGAGTAAATTTCATGTAATCAGCAGGATTGACTGGTGTTTGCTGATACCACAATTCGAAATGCAAATGGGGTCCACTCGTGTTTTCACCTGTATTCCCTACAATAGCAATAGGGTCACCCAATTGGACTTTTTGGCCAACTTTCTTCAGCAAGGTCTTGTTGTGTTTGTACACGGAAAGGTAATCGCCCGTGTGCGCTACAATCAGAATATGACCGTCTTTTCTAGTGTACCCTGAGTAAATTACTGTGCCACCTAAACACGCTTTTACCGTTTCGTTTTTCGTTGTAACAACATCAATTCCAGGATGATTCGGAGCTTTAAACTCTTGGCTCACTTCTCCCAAAACGGGACTCCCAAAGAATATGATTGATTCTTTCGAACTCTTTGGTGTACTGATATCATTTCGAACTTCCTTTGATAGTTGACTTTCCGCTCGAGTTTGATTATCTCGAACCTTATTGACATCAACCTGATGAACCTGTGTAATCGTGTCGCCATCAATTCGCATCGGAACTTTACCATCAAGAATCAATCGAATATTTTCAATGTAATTTGCTTGAATCTTCACTTTTTGATTCAGTTCACCGATCAAAATCTCCTGTTCCTCCAACTTGTTTCGATCGATTTTAGGATCTCCCGCTAAATCAGCGAATAAGCCTGAAAAAAGATAAGCTGAAATCCCGCCAACAGCAATGACAATAATCAGGAAAAGACTTACTAGTCTGATCGTTGTGCTCTGAAAACTCCAAATATCATCGAAGGTCTTCGGGTCTGAAGCCGAGTACTTGACATTTTTTTGAAGTCGACGATAAAATTTCTTGAACCAATTCATACGCTACAAAACTGATCATTTAATCATATTTCCGCAAATAAATCGCAAATGGAATCGTTAACAATGTATAATTCCGAATGTTGGTCTAAAATTTGCATGAAAAGAAGCAAACGTTTTGATTAACTTTACGTCTATACTATAACTTGAAGTACTTAATTTACATATCGGTTATTCTGCTTCCCTTCATTTCGACGGGTCAGTTGACTACGAGTACCGCTCAATCTCCGGCAGGTTTAGTTCAAAATGTACTTCTCGGTTCAGGTGTAACAGTTTCCAACATTTCTTTCAACGGAGCTCCTATTTCTATTGGAGAATTTGATGGTTCAGCTTGTAATGTTGGACTCAATTCTGGTGTTGTAATGACGACTGGAACAGTGCTTAATACAACGGGCGTAACTGGAAGAGAAGGACCTCACGGTCCAAACAATGAAAGTGGCAGCGGAGTAGATAATGGTGCTCTTGGCTTCTCATTACTCGGCAACTTAATCGGTGGAACTGCAGGAACCTACAACGCAGCAGTCTTAGAGTTTGACTTCGTACCCTATTCAGATACTGTTCGATTTAATTACGTTTTCGGATCTGAAGAGTACCCTGAGTATGTTGGATCACAATTCAATGATGTCTTTGGCTTCTTTATTTCTGGACCTGGAATTCCTGGCGGAATACAAAACATTGCCAGACTACCAAATGGTCAAGCTGTAGCAATTAACAATGTGAACGCTATTGACAATTCCTTTTACTTCGTAAACAATGGAAGTGGAAGTAGTTCTCCCCAAAATGGATCAGCAAACTTCATTCAGTACGACGGATTTACGAAAGTGCTTACTGCAGAATCTAAAGTGGATTGTGGGGAGACGTACCACTTAATCATAGCAATTGCGGATGTCGGTGACGGAATTTTTGATTCAGGAATCTTTCTTGAAGCAAACAGTCTTTCGTCGAAAACTCCTGTTGATATTTCTCACACGATGACTCAAGACGTGTTCGGGAACCCTGATATCATGGCCGAAGGCTGCGTTTCAACAACTGTAACTTTGGAGCGAGGAGCGAATGATTTGGCTACACCAATGACTATCCCTATCAACCTGAGTGGATCAGCAGTTGAACTAGTCGATTACTCTGACATCCCTAACTCGGTTACATTCCCCGCAGGAGTGCAGACCGTGCAATTTACATTCAACGCTTTCCAAGATGGACTTGTCGAAGGGCAAGAAAATATTGTAATGACCTTACCTCTTCTTGATCCATGTGGGAACTCGACCCCACTCATTCTGGAGTTATTCATTGAAGACATTCAAGATGTCGCTGTGGAGATCCAAGGAGGCACCATTAATTGCCCAGGAGAGCAAGTTACGCTAACAGCTAACCCAACAGGAGGTGCTCCACCTTATACTTATTTGTGGCTCCCAAATGGTGAAACAACTCAAAGTATCACGGTAACTCCATCAGCAACAACGACGTACTCTGTTTCTGTAACAGACGATTGTTTGAACCAAACGGCAACAGATGATTTTGAAGTTGTGGTACCCGTTCTTCCACCACTTGTTTTGAATGAAACACCAGATATCACAGAAATCTGTCCTTACCTAACAGAAACGCTCGAAGCAAATCCTTCTGGAGGTTCTGGAAACTATACATATCAGTGGTCTTCAACTTTCGACCCAGATTTAGGAAACACTGCAACAATTGACATTCAGCCCTCACAAACAACGACTTATACTGTCACAGTGATGGACAACTGTGGAAATAGCGTTACTGAGAATATTGTTTATACCATTACCAGTCCTCCCCTTACATTGACGATGTCACCAGACGTGGAAATTTGCCCTGGAGACTCGATTCAGATTAGTGTCACACCAGATGGAGGTTTTGGATCGTATTTCTATCTGTGGCCACACAGTGGTGAAACGACTCAATCAGTATACGTTCACCCTGATGAAACAACAACATACTACGTAATTGTTTCTGACGAATGTCAAACTTTCGTGGTGAATGGCGGAGTGGAAGTTGCAATTGTTAAACCTACAGCGAACTTCACAATCAGTAGTGAGACAGTATTCAACAACTTACCTATTCAATTTCAAAACTTGACAGTGAATGGTAACACATACGTTTGGGACTTTGGAGACAATAACGGCTCAACTGATGTGCATCCGAGCAACATCTACACAGAACCAGGATTCTATGATGTGACCCTGATTGCGTACGATGAAAAAGGCTGTACTGATACAATCATGCGTCCGATTGAAATTGAAGAAGAGTGGTACATCTATGTTCCAAATGCATTCACGCCTGATGGAGATCGTTTCAACAATGACTTCAGAATAAGTACTGTTGGAATTCAAACCTTGAACATTGCAATTTACAATCGATGGGGAGAAACAGTTTTCACCGCAAGTGAATTGGATTTCATTTGGGATGGAACATACACAGGGCTGTACGTCCCTGACGGTGTTTATACCTACAAGATTGAATTCTTGACCAATTCCGAAAGGCGTAAAACCATTGCTGGTCATGTGAACGTGCTGAAGTAGACCACTTCAGTAATACTCAAACCTATTCTAGATTTTACAACGACTTTGTTCTTCCACCATCAACAGGAATATTAATTCCATTGATATAAGAAGCGCGATCAGATGCTAAAAAAGCAATTGCTTCGGCTACTTCTTCAGGTTGAGCAATTCGTTGCATTGGTGATTGTTTCGCCATATCACCCAACACCTCTTCTGCAGATTTATTAATCTTTCCAGCTTTTGATTCGGCAATGCTATTCAAGCGTCCAGTGTTTGTTGCTCCAGGAAGTACATTGTTCACGGTGATGTTGAACTGACCCAGTTCGTTCGCTAATGTTTTGCTCCAATTTGCAACAG
>CAJQOB010000259.1 GCA_905479845.1 uncultured Flavobacteriales bacterium | reverse complement strand
GTCTCGAGTCAATATGACTGAGAGTTTGAAGAATGCTCAGGTGAATAATGGAATTGGTGATTTGAGACTAACCGAAAATGATCTAATCGTTGAAGAAACGAAGCACAAAGCTCAGATGAGTACAGTTCTGATGATTGATATCAGTCACTCGATGATTTTGTACGGAGAGGATCGAATTACTCCTGCCAAAAAGGTTGCGATGGCGCTCGTCGAGCTCATTCATCGCAAATATCCCAAGGATACCATTGACATTATCGTATTTGGAAACGAAGCTTGGCCTATCAAAGTGAAGGATCTTCCATATTTGAAAGTTGGTCCGTATCATACGAATACGGTAGCGGGGCTTGAACTCGCGATGGATATTCTCAGAAGAAAGCGAAATACGAACAAGCAAATTTTCATGATTACGGATGGTAAGCCGAGTTGTGTGCGACTTCCAAATGGGGAATTCTATAAAAATAGCAATGGTTTAGACGAAATGATTGTCGGGAAGTGCCTGAATAAGGCCGCACAAGCGCGGAAGTTGAAAATTCCAATCACCACATTCATGATCGCTCAGGATCCGTATTTGAGACATTTCGTTGAAATATTTACTGCTCAAAATCAAGGGAAAGCCTTTTTAACTGGTTTATCGGGATTAGGTGAAATGATTTTTGAGGATTACGAGAAAAACAGAATAAAACGCATTTAATAGTTTAGAATGAAGCAAGAAATAACATTTAGAGAGTTACGGGAGTCTGGGTACACTGAGAAAACAATTAGCCAGGAAATGCAAACAAATCTTATTGCTCGAATCAAGGAGGGGAAAGCAGTTTTTGAAGGATTGTGGGGATACGAAGACACTGTTGTTCCTCAATTGAAAAAGGCCATTTTAGCGGGGCATCATATAAATCTACTTGGTCTGCGAGGACAGGCGAAAACAAGAATTGCCAGGAGTATGGTTGATCTATTGGATGAGTACATGCCAATTGTATCCGGTTCCGAAATCAACGACAGCCCGTTCGAACCAATTTCGAAGTATGCACGGGATTTAATCGCTGAAAAAGGGGATGATACACCAATTTCATGGGTTCACCGATCGAATCGCTTTTTTGAGAAGTTGGCAACTCCAGATGTAAATGTATCTGATCTAATTGGTGATATCGATCCAATTAAAGCTGCAACATTGAAATTGCCATATTCTGATGAGCGCGTTCTGCATTATGGAATGATTCCAAGAGCAAACCGTTGCGTGTTTGTTTTAAATGAGCTTCCAGATTTACAAGCACGTATCCAAGTTTCTCTTTTCAATATTCTACAAGAAGGAGATATTCAGATTCGAGGTTTTCAGTTGAGAATGCCTTTGGATATTCAATTTGTGTTTACAGCGAACCCTGAGGACTATACTAATAGAGGAAGTATTGTTACTCCATTAAAGGATAGGATTGGCTCTCAAATCTTTACACATTATCCGAAATCAATTGAGCTCGCCAAAAATATCACTGCGCAGGAAGCGAAGATTTCTGACGAAGATAGAGGGAGTGTGTACATTCCTGAATTGGCAAAGGACTTACTGGAGCAAGTTGCATTTGAAGCACGAGAAAGTGAATACGTTGATGCGAAGAGTGGAGTGAGTGCAAGAATGACGATTTCAGGAATGGAAAACTTAATTGCAGGGGCTAAACTACGTAAGATTGAAACGGGAAGTGAAAGAACTGCTGTTCGTTTGATTGATTTCGTGTCTGTTATTCCATCAATCACTGGTAAGATAGAATTGGTTTACGAAGGAGAACAGGAGGGGGCAGATGAAGTGGCAAAACTTTTGATTGATCGAGCGATTATTACTGAATTTGAAAAACGTTTCCCGCGAGTGCCAAAATTGGAGAAGGAAGGAGTGAAAACGCCGTTCTCTAATATTATTGAATGGTTCGACTCGAATTATTTAGAGTTGAATTATACCGATGTAGATGCTGATTTTATTGAAAATTTAACTTCCATTCAACCTTTGTCTCAATTGATGGATGAATATTGCCCAGATCTAAAGGGAAGCAATCGTGCGTTTTGCATGGAGCTTGTGATTTGGAGTTTAGCAATTTCGAAAAAGTTAGATCGCTCTGCCACAGAGAACACCTTCAAATTCGATGCAGAGGGCTTGAGTGAATCGTATTATGGAGATAATTAAGATTTATCAATAGACATAAAATTAAAATCCTGCTGAACTCAAATTCAGCAGGATTTTTACTAGTAGAGTAGCGTTTTAATCCGCTCTAGTTATTGAGATTTGCTCCAAAGTAACTTTCGTATCTCCTTCACCATGTTTTTCAATAACAATCTCGTATGGTTCCTTACTTGATAAAAGATCATCAGAAACGTGGAATGAGTAGGTTAAATCAACTCCAGCTTCAGCGATTTCGTGATTTGCACCAGTTCCATGTTCGTGACCAACTCCAAAGAAAGTGATCATTCCAACATGTTCTAATTCTCTTCCTTCATAACGAATAGATACAGTGTAGAAATCAGTTGGTTCGTCATAAACGCTAACTTCCACGTTGAGAATTAATGGTCTCTCAATCATTTTCTTCAAACTTTTTCTAGTCTTTTTAGCAGATTTCTTCTCAATTGTAGTTGAGAATTCAGTGCTACCAAGAACTTGTCCAATGTCTTTTGTCCAAAGTACAGTTGGTTCTGGTAATCCTAGTAAAGGCTTCACTTTCTTCAGAGATTCAGGCATTTCAACCATAGCGATTGCGGGCTCGTCAGGAGTGATTAAATTATCGTATTTATAATCTAGATTAAAAACTACTTTGTATAGTTCGGCCATAGTATAGGTAACTCTTTCTCCTTTAGGACCGATGAATTGATATTGCCATGGAAGTGCTTCAATTTCCTCGAGTGTTGGTCGTTCTCCAATTGGTAAAACATCCCAAGATTCCCAAATTCTATCTACTTGACTATGGTGAAGCCAAAAAATTGGATCAAAACCTGCTGAGGGCACATTTGCCATTAGTCCTGGATAGTTTTCTTCCTGATAAATTTGATTGTAAAAAGTCTCTCTAGGATTTGAGTATGCTGCACCGATATAGCTATGCATAAATCCGTGGGGTGCTACTTCCAATTTCTCCGTGAAACCGCCTTCACCAGCAAATGTTGGGTTTCTCATCAACTCATTGATTTCTTTTTGAATCTTCTGAACGTAAAAAGGTTGAATTGGTTGACCGCTATTCAAGATGCTATAGCGCGCAGATTCGAACAAAGAACTACTTGGATCTTGCATTTGAACTGGCATTGTGTTATCTGCTGTTGATTCTCCTCCATAATTCCAGTATGGAATTGCAAAATCATCTACTCCAGATAGCTCTCGTACTGCTTTTTCGAGGTACCAAATAT
>CAJQOB010000258.1 GCA_905479845.1 uncultured Flavobacteriales bacterium | reverse complement strand
CTTTTTCCATGTGTGGTTTGGATACAACCGCTCCAAGTTTAGCTTTAGGATCATTCGGTGGGGCCACAACAGTTTTACTCACTCTGTCAACAAATGCCTCTTTGAAACGATCATAAATTGGTCGTTGGACGAAAATTCTTGATCCACAAAGACAGATCTGCCCCTGATTGGCGAATGACGAACGCAACGTTGTGCTGAGCATTTCGTCGAAATCACAATCGGCAAAGATGATGTTCGGGTTCTTCCCTCCTAACTCAAGAGACAGTTTTTTAAACATTGGTGCCGCCGTTTGGGCGATGTATTTTCCAGTGTTCGTTCCACCTGTAAATGATATAGCTTTAATTCTGGTGTGTTTCACAATGGCATCTCCAACAGCACCACCTTCTCCATGTAAGATGTTTAAAACACCTGGAGGCATTCCAGCCTCTTGTGCAACTTTACCTAATAAATAAGCAGTATATGGTGTTACCTCAGATGGTTTTGCAATTACACAGTTCCCTGCTGCTAAAGCGGGTGCTATTTTCCAAGAGAATAGATACAACGGTAGATTCCAAGGAGAAATACAACCAACGATCCCGATTGGTTTACGCAGGGTATAATTCACTCCCAGTCCTTCCATTTGATGCGACTCAGATGCGTAATGCACAATTGCCGTAGCGAAGAAATGAAAATTGGAAACAGCTCTAGGAATATCCACATGTGCAGCAAGTGAAAGTGGTTTCCCGTTATCACGTGATTCAGCTTGAACGAACTCATCCATTCTTGCCTCAATTCCTTTTGATAGTTTGATGAGAATTTTGCTGCGTTCCAAGGAACTCATTTCCGACCATATCGGAAATGCCTTTTCCGCAGCATCCACCGCATTCTGAACATCTGCACCACCAGAATTTGGAATTAACGAGTATACTTTCCCTGTCGCTGGTTCAAAATTGTCTATGTATTGATCTGTAGTTGGAGCACAATATTCTCCATTCACAAAATTCTGTAACTTTTCCATTAGTTCAGTACATGTTTTTGGGCAAGGTGCTTCACAAAATCTTCGGTAAATCGAACCATATTTTTGATTTCGTTCGTACTTGCAATTCTTAAAGACTTAAAGATAATCAAAGCATTTCCATTACACTCAATATGGTAGACTTGTTCTTCTTCCATGAATCGAATTAATGATGGTGTAAATAACTCTCGGACCGCTTCCTCATTGCCTCCCGTAAGTCGAATATTCTTTGAAAACACCGGGAATTGCTCAAAATCAATATCGTGACTATCCGTTAATGAATAGAGTACTCGGTCAAAAAGTTTGTCAAAAATTCCTTCTTGATCAAGTACAAATGATGGAACCTCTTTTGGTAAATGTACCAGTTGGACTGTCGTTTTGTACACTTCCTTCGAAAGCATGGCTCCTTCGTCGAATACAATGTCACTGATTTCCCAATCAACTTCCGTTTCGTTGAAATCACCTCCAATAACATTTTGCTTGCTTTCTAACGGTCGAGACTGGAAGAAATTGAAGTCCAGCAATTCACTTGTATCCACCTGCTCTTCACGGGTATAAAGCCACTTATTGTTGGATGCCATCTGTTTGATACGCTGTTGGCGAGGTGACGTCTTTTGGAAATTCGGTAAGATTAAGGTCTTCAATGCCAATTTGTGATTGGAAGATGCTACGTGCTGATTCAACCCAACAATCTGCACTTTACCTCCGGCCAATCGATGCGCTGATCTGAATTCCATCAATTTCTCCTGAAATGTCAAATCAATTAATCGCGTTTTGGAAAGATCAATTTTTAGATCCACCCCTGCTGGAATCTTTTCCAACATGGCAATCAATCGGAGCAAAGTCATGAAATTGGCAATTCCTTTTACTTTCAACGTATACGACCCATCATGGTGTTCTTTCAGGTTCGTCCCGGATTTAAATACCAACTGGATGAACTGAGGAATCGTAACACGTGCCATCAATAAATGCGCGACAAGTGTAATTCCAATACCTCCAAAAATACCTGCCAACGGTCCTTTGTATAGGGTGATAATGATTGTCGCCAACATGAAGATAATCTGCTCCAACCCTTGTTTGTATACTTCTTTGAAGACTCTTGGCGATGCCAGTTTAATTCCCGTAAAAACGAGGACTGCCGCCAATGCCGCAACTGGGAACATTTGAATCAGTGGTAAACCAACAAGTACGAAAAGTGCAATAAACAATCCATGATAGAAGTTGGACCATTTTGTTTTCGCGTTGTTATGAACGTTTACTGTACTACGAACAATCACACTTAAAATAGGCAATCCACCAACGAATCCGGCCACCATTGTTGATAGTCCAACTGCCGTTAGATCCTTGTTCAAATTCGTCTTTCTCTTGTATGGATCAAGTTTATCTACTGCTTTAGTGGCAGCAAGTGTAATTACTGAAGAGATCAGATTAATCGAAATTACCGCCATCCAAAAAGTTCCTGTATAAGCTTTTGAGAAATCGGGATAACAAAAACCGTCCATCCAATCATTCGGAACATCGATTAAGTAATCTTTTGGGGACTGAAACACTTTTCCAAATACGGCTATTTCATTTGTTTCCAGGTATCCGTATAACAGCACGATTGGAACTCCAATGGCAAGCACCCATACCGGTGCAGGAATGAAGTGAAAGACTTTGTAACTAATTCTGCTATGGAAGAAAAGCAAGACAATCCCTAAGCCAGAAATGATAGCGATGTAGGGATTGATTTCATGAATTTTCTGAAAGATATCCATGATGATTTCAACCGTGTTCTCACCATCCGAGGTAGTTCCCATCGCAACGTGCATTTGCTTCGCGAAGATGATGATCCCAATTGACGCAAGAACTCCCTGAATCACTGAAGTTGGAAAAACATCTGCAATACGTCCAAATTTCAACAAACCGACGACCACTTGCAATGCACCAGCTACGACAATTGCTGCAAGTACGAAAGGAAACCCATCAATTGCTTCTCCCGTGGGACTTAAGGCCACCGCAGAAGCTGCAACAACAGCAATCAAACCAGCAGCAGGACCGTTAATTGTGAGGTAGGCACTACGGACTAGAGTAGTAACTAAACCACCGATCACGGCAGTGATCAAACCAGAAATTGGAGGGAGCCCCATTCCCTTGGCAATCGCCAACGAAAGCGGTAGGGCAACTAGGGCAACGCTGATCGCTGCTACAACATCATTCTTCCAGTGTTTTTTCAGGCCTTTCCAGCCTGTTAACGGTATGTTTTCCCTAATTCCTTTTGCCATTCAAAATTTTGTGAGGGCTGAATATACAGTTTTTAAATTTAGTATCTCAGCTCCTTTCCTTTCACTGTTGCAGGAATACCGTCTGTTAACCAAAGTGGAGCATCTTTTCCGTGCAAATAGTGGTCGAAAAACTGGCGCATGCGAATACTCAAATCAATACGATTTGCATTTTGCATCAAGTTGTGTTGTTCGCCATTGTAATTCAACATCCAAGTTGGTTTACCAAGTCTTTTCAATCCCGTGTACAATTCAATTCCTTGGTACCATGGAACTGCTCCGTCACCGTCGTTGTGCATAATCAACAATGGTGTTTCAACATTTGGAAGGTGGAATTGTGGAGAATTCTCAACATATAAATCTGGTCGTTCCCAAATCGTGTACCCTATTCTACTTTGAGTGTGCTCGTATTGGAATTGCCGATTTAGCCCACTTCCCCAACGGATTCCGCCATAAGCTGAGAACATATTCGTTACGGGGGCTCCAGCCATTGCAGCTTTGTAGCGTTTTGTCATTGTGACCAGTTGAGCAGTTTGGTAACCACCCCAAGATTGCCCTTGCAAGGCCATGCGAGTAGAATCAACATTTGAATACATTTCCAAGACACGATCCGTTCCACTCATGATACAATCATAAGCTGATTTCGCTGGATGTCCTTCTTTGTAACGAATGTCTGGTATAAATACAAAGTAATCCGCCGATGCATATTCAGTAGGAAACACAATTGACGCTGTTGGTCTTGGCGTGTAGTGCGAGTGCAAACGATCTGTGTACAACTCGTAGAAATAAACCATCAGTGGGTATTCTTTGTTCGGATCGTAGTTTTCAGGTTTGTAAAGTAGACCTGCCAATTCAAGCCCTTCGTAGCTCGTCCAATTGATTAATTCTACCGTTGTCCAGTTGTAATCTTTTTGCTGAGGATTCGCATCTGACACTTGTTTTCCTGCCTTGAAATCATCCGCTAAGAACAAGTTCGGGTAATCCACTGCCGTCATCTTGCGAAGCATCATTTGAGACTTGTCTTTTGAGCGACGAATTGGATACAAACGAGCATCATAATATGCTTTTTCATTTAAGTCTACGTGTCCTGCGTGAAAATCCAAATTGTAAATATGTACACCTTTCGTTTTTCTATTAAAACCTTTCACGTACACGTTTTCAAAATCAATGTAAGTACTGTCATACGACCAAAATTGTGGTCTCAATTCAATATTTGCCTTTGCTCCTTCCTCGTGTGTTGTTGAAGTTGTTCCGTTTGTTTCGAAGTTGTATTCCCAAATATCAAATTCCGATTGAATGTATGCGATTGTTTCGTCTTTGTTCCAACCAATAATTCCTGACGGGTAGGCTTTCATCGGCATTCCGTTCATGTCCTCTTCCCAAAGCACGTTGTCCACTGAGCACGTCAAACACGTCTCCTCTTTCGTGGAAAGATCAATCGCATAATGATTATGCTTGTCAGTATCATAATAGAGAAAATAATTCCCCGACGGCGAGATCTCACCTCCGAATTCTACGCCGCGCTTAATTAATTCAGACTCTCCCGTTTTGACAGAAACACGATAACTATCCTCTAAGCGCGGAACTGCCCAATTATATGTGTGCGCATATGCTTCTTGGCTAACAGCATATAGGTAATCCCCTTTCAAGTCGAATTTTGAACGCATTTTAAGTGTGTCGCTTGAAAGTTGAACTGCGCTAGCCGAAACAACATCATAGGCGTACAAAATAGTTTTGCTCTTGTCCCTTTTCAAATCTAATAACTGTTGCGGTTGAAGACGTTGTTCTTGGTAATGCCACAAGTCCAACTTTACTTTTTCACTTTCAATCAATGTATCTTTTGGCTCTTCAACTGGCTTTTCCGCAGTCCCAAAGTAAATATAAGTTCCATCTTTTGTAAAGCTCGGAGCATAGTTGGTTGATACCGTATGACCGTCAACAAAAAACGACGCGCTTGTGTCAGCTAAGACAAAATGCTTCTTCAATCCAAAGACAGCCACTTCCAATTTATGAATTTTCACTTTTGCCGTATCCGTTGAACTCAAGAAGACTAATTCCTCCTCTTTTTCATCAAACGACATTTTTGTGAGATCAGTATATTTCTGCTTGATCGTCCAATTATCATCCGTTCCTGTTGAAATTATGCTCAATGTAATTGAATCTGCTTCCAATTTTTGATGCGTCGTATAGGCAATTCGCTTCGCATTTTTCGACACTTCGTATTTCTTGACATCCTTGAATTCTAACCTTTCACCAGAAATGGGATTGAAGATTGTCAGTAGTTTTCCTTTTGATGTTGGTTCAGGCTTCTGTTTTTTCTTACACCACTTCTTACGTTTCTTTTTCTTCTTTTCACTTGGATTCATTTTCAACTTGTTATCGGCTGACATGAATGTAATCCAGTTGCTTTCTTCGTTTACTTCAAATGAAGTGATTTTAGGAAATTTGATCAATGAATCTGTTGCGAGAATGTAAATTCCCATGGAATCCTTAGGCCACTTCTTCTTGTCAACTTTTTCAAGTTCGCAGTTGCGAAGTGTATCGTATCCTGGCGTAATTTTGAAGGCTACAAAACCACTGTTTCCCGAGAACGAAGCTCGCGTAGCACGTGGGATGGAGTCTAAATCACCTGTTTCTACATCGTAGATGTACAGGAAACCGTCTCCTTTGTGTGGTTTGATTTCGTAACAGATGTAGTTTCCGTCATTAGAGATTCTCTCACTTTTGAGCGTCTTCCAACCATCGTAGGCTGTATGGTCGATGACTTTCTTTTGCGCAAAGGTTGACGAAATAATGAATAGAGATAGAAGTGCTAAGATTGTTTTCATGGTACGTTTGATGCGTTCGGTGGTAAAGTTAATAAATGAATTTAGAGTTGAATTGCCCGTATGATGAATGGTTAAAATCAATATTAAATGATCTCAAGGAGTTTAAGTCGCTAAGAGGTTCTAAATGGATTGAGTTCAACTAGATGAACAACTCGCTCGCGATATAATCCGCGCGGAGCCTTCCTTCTTTGGTAAGAGAAATCGCTGAATTCTGTCTGATCATCCAATTTGATTCAATAAACGACCCCATTTTGTCGTAAAATACCTTGGGAGGCGTGGAAACGGCCTCTAGTTCGTTCAGGTTCACGCCCAATATTGTACGTAAGCCTATCAAAATACGCTCGTTAAACTGGTTTTCTACCGACAGCTCTTCCGTTTCCGAACATGTCGTTTCTTCTTCAATTGCTTTCAAATAACGACGATTGTTCGCGATATTCCAACGCCGGGATGTACCATTGAACGAATGTGCTGAGGGTCCAACGCCCAAGTACCATTTACCTTTCCAGTAATTACCGTTGTGCTTCGATTCAAATCCAGGCTTCGAAAAGTTGGAAATTTCATACTGTTGATACTCCTTCGCTTCGAGCATCTTTAACAGCTCCAAAAACTGCTCTCCCTGTGTATCATCTGAAACAGAATCGATTTTTCCTGTTTTAACCAATTTGTGCAACACTGTCTTTTCTTCCACTGTTAAGCAATATGCCGAAATGTGTGGCACGTCGAAATCAATAACAGTTCGAACGTGATTTCGCCACTCTTCCAGAGTTAAGTTTGGAAGCCCATAAATAAGATCCACTGTCAGGTTGTCGAATCCCTCAGATTGAGCTAATCGAACGCAGTTCTGAGCTTCATCCACAGTATGTGCACGATTCATCCATCTCAAATCATCTTCTTTGAAAGACTGCAAGCCAATGCTTAGTCGGTTGATTCCAAGCTCTTTCCATTCTTTCAATGAATCAACTGAAATATCGTCGGGGTTGGCTTCCAAGCTAATCTCAGCATTTGGATTCACCTGGAAGGTCGAGTTGATTGTTTCAAGCAGCTTGGCTATTTCATCTTTCCTCAAAATACTCGGAGTGCCTCCTCCAAAATAGATTGTTTCAATCGGCTTATCTTCCAAGTAACTGACTCTAGAAACTAACTCCCGAGCAATGGAATTGACCATCTCTTCACGGTAAGCCTCAAAAGTCGTACTGAAATGAAAATCGCAATAGGTACATTGCTGTTTACAAAATGGGATATGAAGATAAATTCCTGCCACAGGCCAAAAATACACAAAGGAATTAGCTTATGAACAAATGTTAAATCGGGAAAAAGATTGCTTCGAACATCATTTTTTCATAATTTAATACCATGAGTTTTGAAAAACACAAGCAATTATTGAATCAGGAATTGGATCAATTCAATGCGCTTCTCGGTGAGTTATTGCCGCGATATGTGTTGCTCGTACGTAAGGATGACTGTACCGCTGAAGAATTAAAGGAACTTGGTGAGATTGAGCACTACCTCATCGAGGTGAACAGCAAAATTGCCAACATCAAAAACCGATTGGATCAGGATTTATTCGGTGAAACAATGGACCTATACTATAAGGTAAAGGCAGAAGCTGAAAAAGGCAACCTGAAAGCCAAGAAAAAGTTTGATCAACTCAAATCATCGCTCCATGCCTCCATTAAAGGAGATATGTTCTTCAATTGGAACTAACCATTTATTTCAATTTCAACAACAAAATGACAATTACGAAACCAGCCTCAAGAAATAACTTCTATTTTTCGAGATACATCAAGCTTGTTCTAAAGGATGACCTCATTTCTTCACTTGAAGCTTCGAGAACCGAAATGATGGAGGTACTACAACCTTTGAGCGAAATACAATCAACGTATGCGTATCAGGAGGGCAAATGGACAATTAAAGAAGTGCTATCACACTGTATCGATACGGAAAGAATTCTTGCCTATCGTGCGCTCTGTTTTTCTAGAAAAGAAGAATTGATGCTCCCTGGATTTGATCAAGACCTTTATGCCAAAGAGGATGCCGCAACCGGTATTTCATTTTCAGATTTGTTGCAAGAATACGATTTGGTTAGGCGTTCTACGATTCTCCTTTTTAAGCGAATGAATGTAGAAAACATCGACTTTCCTGGGATTGCAAGCGACGTGGAAATTTCCCCACGAGAGCTTGGCTGGACGATCGCTGGGCACGATTTACATCACCTCAAAGTGATTCAAGAAAAGTACCTTATTCAAAATAAGGGAGGAGGCCACGTTAATCTAAATCTTAGCATGTGATTGAAACTTTTTGGGAGTTAGTTGTACAGACTTCCAAATAGAAACACAATCACATTATGAAAACCTCCAAACTTATTATCGCAGGAATTGCTTTGAGCTTTTCCTTTATATCGAACGGAACATTTGCACAATACAACAAATGTGCGTCGCAGAATGTCATCACAGAAGAAGCTGAAGAAGTTTATTACGACCCTGTTACTCAATCTGAACAAACGAGAACAGTACAACGTGAAGTTGCTTCTGATTCCTACGGAAATGCCAACGGAAATCAATACGATTTGGCAGTCGACGGTGCTTTCGAAGGTCAAACAATTGCCGTTTTACATCTTTACACTGGAGAAGGATTCGATTTCAAACTACCAGAAGGTGCATTAAAAGAAAAAGGATTTTCAGTTTATCGATGGATGAACCGTCCACCAGAACCAGAAGTTTTGAAAGAAGGACTGGACAAAGCTTGTCAGTTATGGATTATCTCAAGTTCGACTCAAATGTTGAACAAGGACCACATTAAAGTCATCAAGGAATTTTTCGATGCTGGAAAAGGCGTTTATATCTGGGGCGATAATCAGCCTTATTACGCAGATGCAAACTACGTCGCCAAAGAATTGATCGGTGTGGAAATGAACGGAAACACTATGGGAAACAAGGTTGTTGACCTAATGATGGGTGGAAAGAAAGTTGGAGTAATGCCAAACCACCTGATCACAACAGGGCTTCAACACTTATATGAAGGAGTGACAATTGCTACGCTTTCTGATCATAAAGATTTAGAGCCACTTGTTTATGGTTCCGCTGGAAACTTAGTGACTGCCGTTTACGAAAAAGATGGGAAACGCTTGATTTTAGATGGCGGATTCACTCGACTATACATCAACTGGGATACTGCTGGAACGGGACGTTACGTAAAGAATGCTGCAGCGTGGCTTGTCAACTATGAGAAATTTGGCGACGAAGTCGTTTCCAACGAAATTTTGGAAGAAGAGGAAGAGATTATTGAGGAGGTTGAAGAGATTCTTGAAGAATAAGGTTTTTACCTGCAACTACAGAAAAATCGCCAAGAACTTATTGCTCTTGGCGATTTTGTTTTCTACTGAACTTTGATCGTTCCATTAGCTTCCAATGTAACATTGACAGATCCTCCAGAACTCGGAAAGCTAAGCATCGCTGCATTTGCCATGGTCGTATTGTAATCAATTACTTCTCCTTCTCGATAGTTCCCATACCCAACATAGTAGTCGTTGCCCGGTTCCGGAATAGAAAGGGCAAAATATGACATCGCTTGAGCGACGAAAAGAGGAGAATTTGCAAGACCAAATCCTGCCCCCATTTGACCTGGTTCGATTCCTCCTGATTATCTAATAGCCAGAGATTCTGCCAGTCCTGAGTATGGATCGGAGAATTGATAGTCACTTTCTAGAGAAACTTCATTAGCATCTGGAAAACTCGCATTAACTTGACTGACTGGTGATATTACGATACCAGGAGAAATCATTCCCGTTTGGGCTGAAAAGAAAGAATAATCCTTTTCCCAACTCACTGTTGATCGCTGACCTGAGAAGAGACGGCTTGTCTTCCATGCCAGAGCATGCAAATCAGGAGCTTCCTGAGGTGGTTTCTGAAAAATAATGAAGGTCGTATCCGACGGAGATTCATTTGTAACATTTATGGTATACATATTTAGATCCTTTTTTAAGTGGTTTATACTAATGCCAAGTTAACAGGTAGAAATACAATTCAACCACGTAGTTTTACGCGTTTTTCCAATTCTAGGAAATCCACTCTTACTGAAAGTGTCTCTACTTACGAAATTTGTACTCAGGTGATATCCGAAAAACCCCCTAACCGAAAAGAGTAGGAACTAACACATTTAAATTATTCATGATGAGTAGAGAAATTTTATACCCAACAGAAGTGACAGCGTACCGACATGGTGCAGACAATCAAGTGGTAATTATAGCAAAAGGCCGCGAAGATGGTTATTGCAAGATTCAAATTGAGCCATCAATGGCACAGATTTATCCACCAATTTTCATGGTTACTGGTGAACCATGTGCAGTGATCGGAGATTTTCCGTACACAGTTCAAAAGACTGTACGGTATTCTACAGATCTTGACTACGTTAATTTCCAAATGGCAAATGGAACACAACGCATTCCAATTTACGACATTATGGAGGCCGACAATGCACCAAAAGCACTTGCTGCAGTTGCAGACAATCAAGTTACTGGAATGGCTTACAA
>CAJQOB010000257.1 GCA_905479845.1 uncultured Flavobacteriales bacterium | reverse complement strand
CGAAGCACTAGGTGCTAAAATGGTTCCTTTTGCGGGATTCAACATGCCTGTTCAATATGAAGGTGTGAAAGCAGAACACGAAACAGTTCGAAATGCCGTTGGGGTATTCGATGTTTCTCACATGGGAGAATTCTTGATCACTGGACCAAACGCCTTGGCATTGATTCAGAAAGTAACAACTAACGACGCCTCTGTCCTTACAAAAGGTCGAGCACAGTACAGCTGTATGCCAAATGGAAAAGGTGGAATTGTTGACGATTTGATCATTTACTGTTTTGAAGAAGAGAAGTACTTACTAGTTGTTAATGCATCTAACATCGAGAAAGATTGGAATTGGATCGACGCGCACAATTCAATGGGTGCAGAAATGAGAAATCTATCCGATGATTATTCTCTACTCGCAATTCAAGGACCTAAGGCCGTTGAAGCAATGCAATCGTTGACTTCTATTGATTTGGCGGAGATCAAGTATTACCATTTCGAGGTGGCTGATTTCGCTGGAATCGAACACGCAATTATCTCTGCAACTGGGTACACGGGAAGTGGAGGTTTTGAAATCTACTGTAAGAACGATCAGGTAGAACAAGTTTGGGATAAAGTACTGGAAGCAGGAGCTGATTTTGGAATTAAGCCAATTGGACTTGCGGCACGTGACACTCTTCGCCTAGAAATGGGATTCTGTTTATACGGAAATGATATCGACGATACAACTTCTCCACTAGAGGCCGGGCTTGGATGGATTACAAAATTGGCAAAGGACGACTTCAACGACAAAGAGTTTTTGGCAAAACAAAAGGAAGAAGGAATCAAGAACCGTTTGGTTGCTTTTGAAATGATCGAGCGTGGAATTCCACGTCACGACTACCCTATTTTGGATTTAGAAGGAAACACAATTGGACGTGTTACTTCTGGAACGATGTCTCCTTCAATGAATGTTGGAATTGGGTTAGGATACGTTGAGGTAGCCCACAAAGCTGTTGATACCGAAATCGCAATTGAGATTCGTAACAAGTCTGTAAAGGCGAAAATTGTGAAGTTGCCATTTTACAAGAAATAAGTGCTCTTCGAGTATTGATAGATTGAATATTTAAAGACTAAAAAAGCCGTCTCGATTGTTATCGGGACGGCTTTTTCATTTAGTATCGTTTTTGGCTTACATACTAGCAAACCACTTTTGGAACATCCCTCCAATGAAAGGAGTTGGTTCTTTTTTTCCGTTGATTGCACTAATTAGGCTGTAAACCCAAAGACCAACAAGTCCGAGAGAAGCTAACATCGCCACAATTGAGATGATCCAACCTAAAACAGGGATAAATGCGAAAACCATCGAAACGATCTGAATACCAATCCCCAAAATAAAGAGTCCTAGCATTTGGCGAATATAAAAACTCGCATCCTCGTTTTTGTCAGATTGATTCTGTACAAGGGCAATAATCCATCCGATTAATGTAATGTGCGCGATAATAGCACGTGTTTTTCCAGGTTCCTGCATTTCCATAGCGATTCGTTTAATTAGTTTGTACTAAATTAAAAAATATTCTTAAGTCCTCACCTGAGCAGCAACAGCATCCGTTTTTGGAACACGGAACAAGAGAAGTAGACCCATCACAAAGAAGAATATGATCGATAGAATTGAGGCTCGAATATCATCCATCATATACTCCATGAAACCAAAGAAGAAAGTCCCGAAGACAATACCAATTTTCTCCGTTACATCATAAAATGAAAAGTAACTCGCGTGGTCCTGAGTTTCTGGTAAGAGCTTCGCGTAAGTTGAACGACTTAAGGATTGCACTCCTCCCATCACAAGCCCTACTCCAGAAGCCAAGAAATAGAATTGTAAATGTCCTCCGACTGGTATGAAATAAGCGAATACGCATAATGGAATCCAGAAGAAAACCACAATTGTCAATGCTTTTAGATTTCCAATTCGTTCCGACAGACGAGAAATGATAAAGGCTCCAGCTGCTCCTAGGATTTGAATTAAGAGAATGGCAATTATAAGCCCAGCTGTGGCACCTGCTTTATGCTCAGAAATCTCATCTGCTGTCATTGTCGCTTTCATCGCTTCTGGAATTTTGAAAATTTCCCGAGACGCGTACAAGGTTGCCATTAACATAACCGTTTGAACTCCTGTATTGAAAAAGAAAAAGGAAGCAATATAACGCTTCAGTTCTTTTATCTTTCTGAATTGCTTAAACACTAACTTCAACTCTGCCAGCCCTTTCCAAACAATCCCTTTTTCCACTTTCTTGTTGTAGACATTCTTAGGAAGAACGCGATACGTAATTTGACTGAAACCTGCCCACCACAAACCAACAAGAAGGAAACAATATTTAGCCTCCCCACCCAAAACCTGTGTCCAAACAAGACATACAACCAAAAGCAGCATACTTCCAAAGTATCCCATTGAAAACCCTCTAGCTGAAATTCGGTCATGGTTCTTAGGTTCGGCAATCTCTGGCAGGAAAGAATTGTAGAAAACAAGGCTACTCCAAAAGCCAATACTTGCCAAGAAGAATGGAATCATGCTGAGCTCAATCTTATCGGCATCAAAGAAGAACAAACCACACGATGATATAGCGCCAATGTAACAGAACATCTGCATGAAAAATTTCTTTTTCCCGGAATAATCAGCAATCCCTGAAAGAATTGGAGACAAAATGGAAACAACTAAGAAAGACGCAGCAAGCACATATGAATACAAAACAGAACTCGCCATTTCAACACCAAAAAAGAATGATGTGACATCTTCAGCTCTAACACTTAAAGCTTCTAGTGCCTCATGTCCAGCCTCTGTATCAGGGTTTAAATGTGGATTCGTTCGGACTTTGTACGCCCAAGTCGTTGTCCCCTCAAAAAAGATCGGAAAAATTGCAGAAGAGATTACTAGGTTATAGACTGAATTAGCCCAGTCATAGAATACCCAGCCTTTAATAATCTTCTTATTTCCCTTTTCCATAGTTATTCTTTTCCTGCAACGTAGGCGTCAAGATAACCAAAAAATGAACTTAGTTCTCCGTTTAGAGTTGTTTGAGATCCACGAGCGATAATCGCATCTTTGTCATCTTTCAACAATGCAGGAAAAACTTCTTTGATTAATTCACTACCGAAATCGTCTGATGCATCAAGTGGCAATTCGCATGGCAAATTATCGACTGCCATTACAGCAATTGCATTGTCTGCCCTAAAATCAGTTTCCTCCTCCTCAATCGGATCGTAACCGTAAATTGGATCAGCAATTTTACTCGAACGAATCGTACAAGGAACAGGACCGTCAATATCACAGCTGATATCAGCCACAACCGACAAACGAACATCATCTGCCTTCAAATCTTCTCGAGTGAAGATAAAATCAGCCTTTGCGCTCCAGTAATGGCAAGGTATGTACATGTCAGATTTCGATAGGTAGCGATTAAAAGTTGCATTAAATAATTCAGGTTCCTTATAGAAAACTGATTTATTGAACGGACTTCCATCTTTCGCTGCATAGTAATCTTCCACTTCCAAATGTGCAAATACTGGTTCGTCAAAGTCTCCCGATAAAAACTCTTCTGGTGACACTTCTTTGATCGGTAGAAGAGCCATGATTTCTCTTGCTCCGTGTCCAACTCGACCAAAACCTGTTAAAACGATTTTTGTGTTCTTAGGTAGAACGACTTTTTTCAACTCTTCTTCAACCTCTTTACGATTTACACATTCATTGGCAGGTTTCAATGTGTAAAGGTTGTGCTTCAAACCATATGTTAGGAATCCGTTGTAACATCCAACTATTCCAGCATATCGCCCAAAACCAATAATGCGTCGATTGCTTTTGTTCTTGAGTACTTCGTAGTCGATCAACTGGATTTGTTTATCCAAAATTGCTCGAAGAAGCTCGCGATTATACGGTTGTTTTTTGAAAGTATGAGAGAAGAAAAGGTACTTCTTGTTAGGAATTAAATCCTCGATGTTCACTTCTTTCACACCAATTAGAATATCGCAACCTGTAAGATCTTCATTCAATTCTATTCCTAAATCGGAATACTCATGATCTTTGAAAGCACGAATTGGGCTCGGTTGAACAACAACCTTCACATTTGGGTAAATTGTTTGAAGCTTAATGCATTGCTCGGGAGTGAGTGGTACACGCTTATCCGGAGGCACTTTACCTTCACGAACAACTCCAATGTTAATTTTTTCCATATTATCTTTCCAATGGATGTTTTAATAAATAATGATCGATCAATTCTCTCACACAGCCTTCACCTCCGCGTTTTTCAAGAATTATATCAACCTGTTTTCTTACTACGGAAACTGCATCACGTGGAGCAAATGAGACTCCAACATTTCGCATAACTTCCAAATCATTTATGTCATCGCCAACGATGGCAACCTGATTCAACTCTATATTTAATTCCTTACAAATTCGTTTTAGAACGTCCAATTTGGCTTCTCGTGTCACATGACAATGCTGGATTCCCAACAATTCAGCCCTATTTTTGACGGTCTCTCCTTTAAATCCTGACGAAAGAATCGCTACTTGAAAATCACTTTTGGTTAAATGGATAATGGCCATCCCATCTTTCGTGTTGAACTTCTTCATTTGTTCACCACTCTCTGCGAAGTACATTCCACCGTCAGTCATTACGCCATCCACATCAAGGATAAGCAATTTAAT
>CAJQOB010000256.1 GCA_905479845.1 uncultured Flavobacteriales bacterium | reverse complement strand
GGATGAGGAATATTTACTAAAGGTACTTGGAGTAAAAGTGTGAGTTTGCCCTGTTCATGGTTTACTTAGTATGGGGCTTCTGTTAACTTTTGATTAAGATACCAATCTCTTTTATCTTCAAAGTAAAATTGATTATAATTCCGGAATTAAGTACGCCAATCCTCACAATCCAAATTATTTTGTGATATTCGTTTATGGTCATTTCCGAAAAAGTAAAAGCGTATATTACTGGTGCAGCATTGCTTATCGCACTAGTTTTGTTAATCCATTTCGTAGGAGAAATTATTCTCCCCTTCATTTTTGCAATTTTCATTGCCTTCTTGATAAACCCGATCATTGTTAAAATTCAAACTAAAATCCCCAATCGAAACGTAGCAATTACCTCTTTTCTTGTGGCAGCTTTCGCACTCATTGTGTGCGTACTCTTCTTCTTCGGGAGCTATTTCATAAAGGATACAAAGCGCTTAATTAGTGCCGTTGACGTGTTTGTGGAACAGCACGAAGATCAAATTAACGATGCACGAAAAAGTGTCTCTAATTTTGTAGACGGTGTATACGAAAGTGATGTGGTTCAAAAGGAAATCAAGAGTTTAGATACACTATCGACTGAAACGAAGGAGCAAGACCTTTCTGCTGCTCTGGAAAAAGCATATTCGTTCTTGAGTAGCCCTGATTCTCAGGAGGAGGAAGTGAAAGAAGAGCCAAATTGGAACGGGTTTGTTATGTTCATTTTCACACTCATTTACTTAGTGATGATCCTTTATACCTACGAATATTTTCAAATGAAATACGACAGTTACATGAAAGGTCGAAAGCCCGTCAATTCAAGATTACACAGTGTTTGGCTCAATTTTTCGGCAGTATTTTTAGTTTACTTCCGTCAGCGATCAAAAGTGGTTTTCATCTCGATGGCAATTTTCGTATTTACCTTTACCATTATGGATCTTCCTGGAGCCATTATTATTGGGATTTTGACGGGGCTGTTGACCTATGCGTCACAGTTTCACTACCTCAGCCTTCCTGTGGTTGCAATTGGCTGTTGGGTTTTATCTGTTGAAACGAACTTACATTTCTTACTTTTCTTTGGGATTGTTTTAGGCGTATATCTTCTGGTTTCGGTCTTGGAGGAAACGGTTTTCTTTAATAGAATCATGAAGTCTGTTCGGGGAATGAACCCAGCAGTGACCATTTTGGCGTTTAGCCTTTGGGTGTATTTACTTGGTGGTTTCGTTGGAACAATTTTAGCGCTTCCGTTGACTCAACTAATTTTGATTTACATCGAACGAATATTGGAGCATCAAAAAGAACAATTGCAGCCTAAATCAGAGCAGTTGGAAGAAGGGAAATAGAGACAATTTTCCGTAAACATGATTTCCCTCATTTATTTAAAACAAGCATCGGCGTATCTTGTACTAAACAGGGAGTCGTTCTCACGAACGACTGCAAAAAAATAGTAACGATGAAGGACTTCACAACAGCTTGGACAAAAGAAGAATTGAAAATCTATATGTTGATTTACTGCGCAAATGCGAATTTTACAGAATCAGAGGATGAGATAGATTTCATTAAATCGAAAATTCAATCCAGCGATTTCAGCAAGATTCATAAGGAATTTGACAAGGACAACGACTATCAGAGTATAGAGAAGATTAAATCTACTGTCGATCGATTTGGATACGTAAAAGCCGACACAGATATTCTAATCAAAGAAATGAAAGGTTTATTTGCGAGCGACGATGAGTTCGATACACTTGAGGAGAATATGTTCTTGGGGTTGAAACATCTTTTAGCCTAATTATTTTGGATGCTAGCTTTAATTAAAGCTTCCTTAATTGGGTTGTTTTCATTGTTTTGGATCAATCATAAACGAAAGAAAAGAATGCAAATGCGTATGTGAAATTTCAAATTTCTGAATTGTTTCCGATTTTTTTAAATCTTTTTTCACCCTTGAATTGTATATCCAAAAGGGTGTTTTCTCTGACTAAATGTTATTCTTAATATTTAAAGTGTAGCAGATCGCAACTAATCAGTAAAAACGCCTAAATCAGGAGTGAAAATTAATTGATTTTTTTAACAAATTATTTATCGCTTATCCGAAATAGACTCTTATTTTTGATATGAGTAGTTTTTTTATAGTTCGATAGATGACCTATTGAACCAGGTCCAAAAAAGGGGAGACAATAGCTTCCTTTTTTTGTGCCCTAAACTTTTTTCTCAGAAAATCAGACGTGTATCTTTTTCTTTTGAATTGGAATAGATACTATTTTGTAGCCTCCGACATTGTCATACCTTGCTACTAATTACAGCGAAACCTCTTACATATGATTAAATCATTTATCCTCCTCGTATCAATGTGTTTAGCGGGCTTTTCAAGCTACGGTCAAATTATTACGGAAGTACCAATTATAGATCTTCAGTCTTCCTATAGAGGTTGTTGCGTACCTATAGTTCAACGTCCGGTTTCAAGCTGTTGCGCTGCTGTTGTTATGCAGAAAGAAGAGAAAAGTGAAGAAGTATTGGATATCACAGATCCTGAAACTTCTGGATTGATGGCATCACCGAACCCAACAAAAGGACGCTTGTCAGTTTCTGTTCCTCCTAATTTAATTGGTTATGAGATTCACGTATTCGATATGACAGGGCGTTTTGTAGGAGTTCCTATTCCAATTGCCGGAACAACTGAAGAGTTCACGATTGAAGGAAAATCTGGAGTTTACTTAATTGTGGTACGCACAGAAAAAGAAGTGATTAAAGAACGTATTCTGCTTGATACGCAGTAAGAATGAAGTAAAATAAGCCGCAAGAAAATCATTCTACCTTTATGATTAATGGCTAAACAAAAAGGCGTCGAAGATCCGAATGATCAACGACGCCTTTTTTATGTTTTCTAATTTTAGAATTTGATCGTCAAACGAGTTAGGAAGCTTCTTCCAGCTTGAGGGTAATAGAAATTCTCAACCGTTCTTTGTCCTCCGTAAATGTATCCCCAAGTGTATCCATTGTTCTGGTACATCTTGTTGAAGAGGTTATTGACTGCCAATCCTATTTTGATTTCTTTGAAGAGCTTGTTTTTAATTGTGTAGCTCAACTGAAGATTTGAGATGAAATAACTGTCAATTTTTCGAGTATCAGTAGATGTGTTGTCCAAGAACTGCGAACCTACATATTTTCCAAGTAAGTTGATTTCAAATCCTTTGAATGCTTCGTACGCAACACCTGCTGATGCAATTATGTTTGGTGAAAACGCTAAATCTGTATTCAAGTGAGTGATGGTATCTTGTCCACCAATGTCGTAGTTGTCTACATATTCGTTGAATTCAGCCACTTTGTTTTGACTCAAGGCTAGATTTCCTGTCATATTCAATTTGCGCGTTATCTTGTATCCAGCCTCCAATTCTAACCCTAAACGGTAGCTTTTGTCAACATTTGTTCTTGTGTACCCTCCAACATCGTTGATTTGCCCCGTAAGGATCAATTGATTGTTGTAGTACATGTGGTATGCATTCGCACGAACCAATAGTCTGCTTGAATTGTATCGGTATCCCACCTCAGTGTTGATCAATTGCTCTGGGTCAGGGCGATTTTCAGCTGTGTTTTCTCTAAAGTCCTTTCTTACAGGTTCACGATTAGCTACAGCAACCGAAGCGTAGATGTTGCTTGAGTAATTGAAGCTGTACATGAATCCCGCTTTAGGATTAATGAAGTTGTATTTCACGTTTTGGTCCACCGCTTGAATCTCACCTTGTACTTGATCAATTCCCAAGAAAGAGTAGTCAATGTGTCGGAATTGAAGATCTCCGTAGATTGTCAATTTATTCCAGTTGTAGGTCGCTTTAAGGTAGGAACTTAGGTCTGTTTTCTTCGAATCGTTGTCATAGTAGCGATCACGAATTGAACTTGAAGAAGCGAATTCAGCCCAAATTACTTCACCGTAGTGAGCTCCGAGGTATTGATTTGCTCCACCGCCCAAAGTAAGGCTTAAGTTATTCTTTGCATGTGTTAAGGCAAAAATTCCACCATAGAAGTGATTGTCAAGCCATCTTCTTCGGATCAAGTCAGTTGTTGTAACCGTGTCACCGCCCAAAACAACTGGATCAAATCCGTAAGTTGAAAAGTCATCATCATTTCTAAATTGCTCGTAGTAACCACGCCCACGTGTATAGTGCCCTGCTGCTTTCAGCTTTAAATAGTTTGTGAATTGGTGCGAGAAGAGCAATTGGTAGTGATCTTGCTGGTAATTATCTTCTTCGTTTTCGTAAGTGTAGAAGTTGTATGTTCTACCTGAATTCAAGAGGTTTTCACGATCATCACCAAAGATGTAATTGCGATCAGCATATGCTAGAATTTCCTCTTCGTTTCCATTAATTACAGATTCGGGAGTTCCATACCATGATTGATACGTAACTTCTTTTCCACTGAAAATGTTTGCACGTAATTGAGATTTCTTGCCAAGCCAAGCTCCAGAAAGGTAGAAGGACTTCAAGTTCGAACTCGAACGATCAATGTATCCATCCGAAGTAATTCGGGACAAGCGTGCATCCATCAAAAACTTTCCGTTGATCAATCCTGTTCCTGCATTCACGGTGTTTCGTAGGGTGTTGAATGAGCCAAAAGTGTTGTCCAATCGAGCGTATGCCTCACGGTTCACCTTGTTCGTATTAATGTTGATACTCGCTCCGAAAGCAGCACCTCCATTTGATGAAGTCCCAACTCCACGCTGCACTTGAATTTGATCAGCCGATGAAGAAAAATCAGGTAAATTCACCCAAAACACTCCATGCGACTCAGGGTCATTCAATGGAATTCCGTTCAATGTAACGTTTGTTCTTGTTGGATCAACACCACGAATTCGAATTCCAGTGTATCCAACTCCTGCTCCGGCATCAGAAGTAACAACCGTAGAAGGTGTCATTTGAAGTAGGTATGGAAGATCTTGTCCGTAATTGTTCTTCTCAATTTCCTTCGTCTTAAGCGTGTTGTACGTCGTTGGATTTCCAGGCTTGACATATACAATGACAACTTCGTCCAGTGCCTGTTCCGTAGGACGTCCAATATGAATGAGTTGAATAACTCTCATGTTCATCACTCCATTCACGTAGTTGATTGGAGCACTCGGTTTCAACTCCACACTCATTGCGAGCGTGTCATAATTGGGATGAGTAAATAGAACCGTGTGTGTTCCTCCAGGAACGTTTTTAATCTCGTAATTCCCATCCAAATCGGATTGAGCCATGTAATTGACATTGTTGTCAATAATTACTTTGGCTCCTGGAATTCCGTCTGTCGTTCCTGATTTAGAAACGAATCCTTTAACAGATGTTTGTGCTAGTGTGACCAGTGGGAAAAACACCATCAGGCCACAGATTTTAGATAAAAGTCTTGTTTTCATTTTTAATAAATGTATACAAGAACAAGGGGCTAATTCTGTGTGTTGTTAATAATTAGCTTTGTCGGTCACTTCCCTTCGCAGGCATTATCCTGAGCAGGTAAAATGGGTGTAATCTCAGCCTTGATTTCTCAAAGCACCCCTTAGAGACGCTGCAAAGGTATACGATTAACTTTGAATTGATGCTATTGCTTCAAGACTTTTTTCCAAGCGATCGTCTAAGCTTCCTGAAACCTCAATGAAGTTCTTCTTAGAAGAGATAAGTTCCATTCGATAGAGTTGGAATAATTCCTCGCGCTTATTCGGATGTTCGCGTTGCGGATCGTATTCCCATGGGATGTCTGGAGTGCATAGGATGTGCAAATCAAAATGATTGGAATTGGTAGCATCCAAAATTGTTTTTGAAACGTTTCCAAATCTGACCTCCGACCAAATTTTCAAAACGATAAAGTCGGTATCAATAATCTGGATTTCACTTTTAGACTGAATGAATTGATTCAAATGCCCTTCGCAGATTTCATCTAAATCGTCTTTTACATAATCTCTCTGTAGGTTCTCTAAATACGTTCGACCATATTCGAGAAAAACGGACGCGTTCAATTTTTCGCTGAGAAGATTTGTAAGCGTTGTCTTACCGCTAGATTCGGGTCCTGTTATCACGATACGAATCATGCCGTTTGGGTTTTGTGTCGTTTGTACCAAGCGATGAATCCCGCAATTGCAAGAATAGTGAAGATGAAATAGAGCACTGCCGATAGACTGTATCCTCGTTGGTGATAAAGAAAGATGGAGACCAAGTCAATTACGATCCAGTAAATCCAGTTTTCAAGAACTTTTCGAACGACCATGAAGGTTGCCGCAAGACTAAAAACGGTTGTGAAAGCATCCGCGTACGGGTTCGCTTGATCCGTGAAGGTGTCGAAACAAAAACCAAGAATGAATGCAACTCCTCCACTAATGGCAAGGTTGTACAAGTGGTAACTGATCGGCCATGTTTTTACGTCATTCTTGGAACTTGAAAGTCCAAGGGAAGCATCCAATTCCTGAGAATCAACATTCGCTTGCTTTCGCCAAGAAAACCAACCAACAATGGCCATTACGACATAGAATACTTGAAGGACAGACTCAATATATAGCTTGCCATCTGCACAGAGATAAACATAGATTCCTGAGGATGCAATGGCGAAGAACCAGCATAAATTATTGCGGAGAGCGGCAAGTATGACATAAACGATCCCCGTGAATACAGCAATCCATTCCCACAGTGATGTGAGCAATATTCCTTCATACACACTTTCAAAAAACGACATGTTATCCATTTTGTCAAGTGCAAAGATAATTTCTTAGAACAGAGTTTAGTATTGTTGGATTAAATTGGGTCCTGAAGGCCCATTTGGAAAATTTCCAGTTGATCGTGATTGGTAATTTTTAGTTTCAACCATCCTAACCGTTCGGTATCATTTCCTTCCAAGACCTTAAATCCAACATATCGATAAGGTTCTGAACCGAAGTAGTCACCAATAATTTCCGCGTAAGTGCTGTGATAATATGTTACGCTTCCAATTGTTCCGATTGAAACGGTATTCTGCATTATGTGGTGTCGATCCAAAAATATTGGTTCCGAAGTGAAGGTGTTAGATAGAGAAATGAGCTCATTATCACTTTTGTAATCAGCTACTTTCACTGTGGAGACTGTATCCACAGAGGTTCCTGAAAGATTGTTGGGGCCAGAGTGTTGAGTTGTTGTTTGGTAGAAGTAAGGAAACGTTCCTGAATTTGGTTGTCACGACTCCGCTATATAAAGTGTCACTAGGAACATGAAATAGCATTCTTGCACCAAAATGTAGAGAAGTCATTTTTACTTCATAAATGGTC
>CAJQOB010000255.1 GCA_905479845.1 uncultured Flavobacteriales bacterium | reverse complement strand
TTGCATCATTGAATACCTCATCATTTGACTGGCCTAAAACAAGAAATATGAGAACAACACACTTAAAAATCACACCTGAACAAGATTCCACATCGTTGTTATTTCGAAAACTTTTTCTATTAAGTCTTCAGCTCGAAAATTATCGCGAAGAACATTTACAATTTCGGGGCGAGATCGGAGAAACCGTTCGATCCATTGACCGATTAATGGAGGTGATTCTTCAACTCGAGAGTTCAGGCAAAACTTAAGCTTCTTAACTAGGGCCGTCTCCCATTTGGTGGAGGCGGCAAATTTATTAGTTCATCTCTTGTTAGGTAACCATCATTATTCTTATCAAATCTATCGAAGTCATTTTGGAGTGACCCCCTCACCTCATCTTTGGAAAGGCGATCATCTCTGTTCTTATCGAATTCTGCAAATAATTTCTCGGGATTTGGACCTCCTCAATTTGTCTGATTGCCATTTGGTCTTCCTCCAATTTGCATTTCTCCTCCCATCCTGTGATTAAAATCATCGCTAGGTGTTCCCATGAAGCACAGCGGTGATGACGGATAATTGTCCGTAAATACGCAGTAATATTCGTTTTCACTTTCAGGAGTTTTCCCAAACCTCCCATTACATTCGTCGAGTGAAGTTAAATTCGAATCAAATTCATAATCTTGGAAGTAGGTTCCATCATACACGCCGTCAGGAGCTGACTTTCCATCACCAGGTCGGTTTCCAGACTTCAATTTAAATCCACTTTTTAACTCGATCAACTCTCCAGAATCCGAATAGCCGTATTTGTAATAAATTGGAAAACCATCAGCTGCATAGCCAATCTTTACCATTTTCGTTCCGTCAACGTTTAAGGCTTCCAAATATGCTGTTGGGGTTCCATGGTAATGGTATTTTCCACCGGGTTGAACGTGCGCATTGTTACAATCCGTTCCTAAATTCACTGAAGACTTCAGCGCATTAATATTCCATTCTCGATTCGTTCCATTTCTCCCTTGGAAAAACTCCGCTGAATAAGGGTCAACCTCTACTCCATTCAAAAGAACCCCAAAAGAATAACCTTCTCCAGAAGTAACTTTCCCCGTGTATTTAGGTTTCAACGCAAGCAAATAGGAATGATTCTGAGGCTGAATCGCATTTGGATTACCACTATTGGGGAAAGCTCCTGTCGAGTGATTCGGAATGCTATTCGAAACAATTGTGCGAGAACTTGCTACTGAATCTATGTTCTGTACGAATTCACTTTTGTGTTTCGGTTCTTCTTGACAAGTAGCAACGTCCAAATTAATGGTGAAAGTGCTTTTTGAACTTGATATGCCTTGCCTCTCTTGTTGTGCCACATTACTATTTGAACAGGACATTGTCACCAAGGCAAAGCACCCAACTACTAATCTGCTTTTCGGATGTAAATTCATATTCTTTCAGTTTTAATCTTACTTCTTATGTCGCCGATGTATCTAAAAACTGGCGCGTGAAACTCAATCTATCCAATTTTCACTGTTAACCAATTTGAAAACTGTCGTTACAAAGTTTGAAAAGTAAGAGAGGAAAACAATTGAATATCTCAGGCTTACCAACAATTCCCTTTTAATAAATCGTTACCGCCGATCACCAAAACAGCAGTGTTGATTCGAAAGGAAATCTTATTTTTGAGTTCAATTATCACAGATAAGCATGAGAGCACTTTATTTAAAAGAAATACGAAGTTTTTTGAGCTCTGTGATTGGGTACGTCTTTATCTTGATTTATCTCATCGCATCAGGACTTTTTCATTGGGTGATTTCGGGAGACGTTGGGACCAACCTTCTCGAAGGACAGGAATCTGATTTAATTCCATTCTTCAACCTTTCACCTTTAATTTTCCTTGTACTCATTCCAGCCATTACGATGCGCTCGATTGCAGAAGAGCGAAGAACGGGAACAATCGAATTACTCTTTACACGCCCTATTTCTGATCTCAAGATTATTCTTGCAAAATATTTCGCTGGCGTAACATTGTTGATTGTAGCTTTACTTCCAACATTGATTTATTACATTTCAATGTATTCGCTCGGCAACCCAGTTGGAATTATTGATGGTGGAGCAACGTTCACGTCTTATATCGGGTTGATTTTATTAGGAGCTACATTCGTGGCTATCGGAATTTTTGCTTCCTCTTTGACTAGTAGTCAAATTGTTGCTTTTATTCTGGCGATGTTCCTTTGCTGGCTGATTTACCAAGGTTTCGATCTTCTAGGCTCTTTCAACCTAATGGGAGGCTTTGATTCTGTTTTGAAATACTGCGGAATCACCTATCACTACGATGGAATTAAACGTGGTGTAATCGACACGAAGAACATTGTTTACTTCGTAACGGTAATCACAATGTTTATCTACGCTGCTTTGACAGTGATCAAATCACTAAAGAAATAACCATGGCAGAAAAGAAAAAAATCATTTCAGGGTTCTACAATTGGACATTTCTTTTAATAGTAGTCGCTGCTGTAATCCTTATCAATATTGCGAGTTCGTTTGTTTATCGTCGGATCGATATGACAGAAGACCAACGTTTCTCTCTGGCAGAAGGAACTCAAACGTTTTTAGAAAACACTAAAGGTTTAAAAGGCAGAATTAACCTAAAGATTTATCTTGAAGGGAATCTTCCATCAGAAGTAAAACACTTCCGCGATGCAGTTGAGGATAAACTGAAAGAATTCAAGCTCTACGCAGGCGATCGAATCGAATATGAATTCATCGATCCACATGACGGAACCGATGATGAGAAAGAAGCACTCTTCCAAACTTTGTTCGCAGAAGGGAAAGGGATTCTTCCAATGGAAGTTCTTTACGAAAAAGACGGAGCAAGTAACAAAATGTTGTTGTGGCCAGGGGCAATTATTGAATATGATGGGTCTACTGCCAATAAAATTCAGTTATTACCTGGATCTAGAACCTCACAACCTTATCGAATTCCAGATATCAATGGAATGGTTCCCAATGCGATTAACAACTTGGAGTACATGTTGGTCAGCTCACTTCGCCGAGCTACTGCTGAGTCTAGAAAGCGCATTGGTTTCTTGCAGGGACATGGTGAACTTGAATTCAAAGTGACGCAACGTGTGCGTGCAATTATTTCGCCATATTTCGCGATCAAAGATGTTGAATTGAATGATTCTATTCATGCTTTAGACAATATCGACGGCTTGATAATTGCTCGCCCTACATCAAAGTTCAGCGACAAAGATCTGTACATTATTGATCAATTTTTGATGCGCGGAGGACGGTTGATGTGTTTCCTTGATAAGTTACAACTGAATGAAGATTCCCTAAAAAGAAATGGGCAAACCCACACGACGAGATATGATCTTGGACTTGACAATATGCTCTTCGATTATGGACTAAAGCTTCAGGATAACTATGTTCTCGATACCGAATGTGCTTATCGCATTGCGCCATATTCTGAAAACGGACGGATACAATGGTTCTATCACGTGTTAGGTTCTCCAACTTCGCATCCAATATCCAAAAATTTAGAAAACATTTCGCTACCATATACAAGTCAAATTGACTTCGTGCTTAACAAGGAAGGTGTTAAAATGACTCCAATTTTGACATCCAGCAATAATGTAATGACGAGAACTGCTCCACAAGTCAATTTGTTGGAACCTGTTAATCTTGGAGAGAACCCTCAATTGGCTGCAGATCCGAACAATCCAATGAACAAAAAATGTTTGGCTGGGTTAGCGGAAGGGATATTTGATTCATACTTCAAAAACCGAATCGTTGCTGAATTCGCGAATGATCCGGAATCTGGATTCTTGAAAAAAAGTACACAAGAAGGTAAGGTGCTACTTGTTGGAAATGGTCGTTGGATTGCAAACAAATACAAAACCAAGTCCAACCCACGTGGAGGTCTTCTTTATCAACCTGAGGACTTGAACGATTTACAAATGAATGAAGATATGCTTCGCATGCGCATGCAGCACTTCTTTGGGAATCAAGAATTCTTTCAAAACATGACGGACTACATGATGGGAGAAAATTCTGTTTTGGATATCCGTAGTCGTCAAATTGATATGCACCCGATGGACAAAGACAAAGTCACTCAGGATGCAACCTTCTACAAAATTATAAATCTACTCTTACCGATTGGAATCATTCTATTGCTTGGCTTTGGAATGAACTTCATTCGCAAGAAACGATACGCTTAAAACGCTCTAATTATGAAAAAAATAATTATCCTCATCGTTTCTGTTGCTGGATTAGCTGGACTAGGTTGGTACATTTCTACTTTGTTTGAAAACAAAGGAAAGTCGGATACTCAACTGATTGAATTTGCGATTAAGGATGTTTCTGACATTGACCGCTTGATCATCACTGACAAAGCCTTGAATTCATTCGAAGTTCAGAAGAAAGGCGGGAAATGGGTTGATGCGCAAGGAAACTGTGTTGTCCCTGAAAATGTTGACAACATCCTAGATGCTATCCGAAACATTGAATTCAAAGGTTATTTACCGGATAAATCACACTCGAACTACAATAAGATGATGAGTGCTCAAAACATCAAAGTTGAGATTTTTGAAAATGGAGAATGGTCAAAGACTTGGTATATAGGGCCTCCAGCCAAAGACCACTACGGTCAAGTAATGTTATTGGACACAAAGGAGCTGGGAAAAAGTACCCATCCTGTGTTAATGAAAGTAAAAGGACTCAATGGCTTCTTGGGACCACGTTTCTTTGCTGATCCGCGTTTGTGGGCTTGCACAAATATTTTCAACATTCCAATGGAAGATCTCAGCCGAGTTGATGTGAAATTCAACAGAGAAATGGCTCGAAGTTTTACCGTGACGAAAAAAGGATCGGACGTGAACGTTTATCAAAACGGAAAAAAATTAGAGAACGTAGACGATCGAATGGCGTTTAGCTACCTTCAGAACTACAAGAAAATTCACTACAACTTGCAAAATTTCGAGTTAAACAAAAAGCAAGTTGACAGCTTGAAACGCACTACGCCTTTTGCCGAAATTAAAGTGAAAGAAACGAATGGTAGTAGCACTAATCTTCGCTGTTTCAGAGCCAGAGCAGCAGTAAACGACACTATTTCGGGACATGAAATTGTCAACTCGGATATTGATAAATTCTGGTGCGAATTGCCAAGTGGCGACATCGTCAAGTGTCAATATTTCGTGTTCAACCCACTCTTTCTGGGACACATTTATTTCCCAATGGATGAAGGTGAGTTCAAAACTATAGACGGATTAGCTCCAAAAGATTAAGAGCCAAAGGTATCGAATTGAGATTCTACCCTTCTGATGTTAATAACTCGGTGAAAAGTCGAAGCCATGGCAGCGCCCTTTTTTCAGGTAATTTGGTAGCTTTGAGCTTGATCTAAATAATCATAGAATGAATTTTGTAATCTCAAGCGCTACACTACTCAAACATTTGCAGGGAATCTCTGGTGTTTTGAGCACGAGTAACACGCTACCAATACTTGATAACTTTCTTTTTGAAATCCACGATGGTCGCTTGACTGTTTCCGCTTCTGACTTGGAAACTACGATGCGTACTTCTTTGGATGTTGAAGCAAAGGAAGAGGGTAAAATTGCTATCCCAGCAAAATTGTTGTTGGATGTACTGAAAAACTTACCAGATCAACCTTGTACTTTTTTGGTGAACGATGAAACGTTCTCCGTGGAAATTGCATACGATAACGGTAAGTCGAAAATGGTTGGTTTTGATGGTGATGATTTTCCACGAACACCAGCTTTAGAGAAATCAAGCTCGATTCGTATTTCGGGAAGCATTTTGTCGAACGCAATCAACAAAACGCTTTTCGCTACGGGAGTAGATGATCTTCGTCCAGTAATGAGCGGTGTTTTCTGTGAGTTCTCTCCAGAGAGTATTACGTTTGTTGCTACAGACGCTCATAAGTTGGTTCGTTACACACGTACTGATTCTCAAGCTGACGGAAGTTCTTCTTTCATCCTTCCGAAAAAGCCTTTGAATCTTTTGAAAGGAAACTTGAAGGGTGACGAAGAAGTAAAATTGGAATACAACGATTCGAATGCTGTTTTCACTTTCAACGATACTATTTTGGTTTGTCGCTTGATTGATGGGAAATACCCGAACTACGAAGCAGTAATTCCAAAAGAGAATCCAAACGTATTGATGATTGATCGCGTACAATTCTTGAGCTCAATCAAACGTGTTTCAATTTTCGCGAATAAAACGACACACCAAATCAAATTGAAATTAGCTGGATCTGAATTGTCACTTTCTGCTGAGGATATTGATTTCGCGAACGAAGCGAACGAACGATTGACATGTAATTACTCTGGTGAAGACATGGAGATTGGATTCAACTCACGTTTCCTAATGGAAATGTTGAACAACATCGATTCAAGTGAAATTCGCTTAGAAATGAGTGAACCAAGTCGAGCAGGATTATTAATTCCTGCGGACATGGCAGAAGATGAAGATATTTTAATGTTGGTAATGCCAGTGATGCTGAACCGATAGAGAAATCAACAATAAAAAAAATCCCCCTGACGCGTTTATCGTTAGGGGGATTTTTAGTTTCTATTATTCTTCACCATTCTTTTTGATGTTCCGAAGGGATCTTCTGGCCGCTTTTCTGAATGTATCTCTCAAAGCCCGCTGATGTGGACGTGTATTCCTCGTTGTTCGATTGGCACGCAGATTATAAACGTTACCATCCATTAAATTATCACCTGTGGAATGCCTTACAGTTATAGTTGACGTTATAGCACGCTGACTAGTATTCCCCCCAGACAATACGTTTATTACTCCTACTCCAACCGCTTCAGCCTCACTCAATATAAATATGCGCGTTATTGTTCCTCTCACCACGTGTGTGACTCCAATCGCTTCAGCAATTTCAGCATTAGTCATAGATGAAGCAACTGTGTCAATTCCTTTTTGTCTTAACATTGCGTCAATTTGCACCTGACCAATTACATTAATATCAAGGAACATGTACTTTTTCTTCTTCGCAATACGCGTCAATTGATCGATCATTGCAGTTTGATAATTTTCGCCGTCTAGCGTTGTCGCTTCTAATATTTTCTCAGGAGTATCCAACTTTTTAGGAATTCGACCTTCATATTGCACCGAATATGGTAAAACGGCTATGGTAACTGAGCAAAATCCAGTTAGCGCAAAAGCGAAAGTAACTAGGGATGTGAGTAAGATTTTTTTCATAACTGTGGTATTTGAAATGGTGTTAAATATAAACCAAAAAACGCGCCAAAGAACTTAAAACGACAAAGTTCAGTCCGCCTGTTTCTTTACAAATTCACGTACTTCTATTGACTTCACAGAGTCATCGCTAACAACAAACCTCTTTATCCATTGATTATCATCATTGTAGTCGGCATACTTATAGGTAGAGGGGTATCTTTTATTGGACGTATTATCTATGTAAACATATCCCAGTTCTTTCCCCGAATCATCATATCGATACTCGAAATTGCAGATAAAATTTCCTTTTTCATTGAGATAGCCATCCTTTTTCAACTGACCAAATTCTTCATAGCGACTCGCCCCATCGTACAGTACAGCATCCGTTCCGTGATCAAAAGCTACATATGAAGTTTTGCGCCCGTTTTCATCAATTTCATAGGCGTAGTAGATAGTGTTGTCCGTCCCTTTGTCGAAATGGTCTGCCCCAATCAGATTATCGTCTTTGTCATAGATATACTGATCGGTCCAAGCAATGGAAAGATCAAGATTGTAAGAGGTTATTCCGATCTCCTTCCCTTTAGAATCACGTGTAATTGATTGAATTTGCTGAAGCGTATCAATCTTAGACTCGCCGTCCATCAATTTAACAGCGTACGTTCGCGTTATCACCTCAGTGAGAAAATCCTTTGCGACTCCTTCTTCTTCGACAACCAAATCATCGACAGTAGCATCCTTCTGCACTTCCTCACAGCCGTAAAAGGCAAGAGTTACGATTAATACTTTAAGAAATCTCATTTTCATATCGTTTAGGTTATTTCCGATAAAGCAGAAGTGATTTAAAGATAGAAATAGATTCTAAATAATTGATTTACAAGGGTTTACAGCTTTATTCGCTGTCTCTTGAAATAGATGGCATCCACAAACACCAAAAGCTTCATCGAAAGACTGTTCAATTGAGGTTGATCAAATAAGCTGTCGAAATTCCTAAAGTAAGAAGGAATAAGTGTGTTTTGAGAATTGAAAATATTGTTCTTGTAAACAAGACGAAGCTCGCTTCCAGGGATGAATACCCAGCGATAGTTAACATCGACTGTGAAAGCATTGTAACTTGTGTTGTGTTCTGAAGTTCCGTCTGCTCCAACAGGGTTGTAGTCCGATTCAATCAACTCACCTCCTGCTCTTAGTTCATTGAAATTGTAATACTCAACTTGCTGCCAGTAATGACGAACACGTATATCGATTCCCATTCGTTTTGTGAAGATATACTCCATCTGAAGTGAATTTTCAGTAATTACACGATCTCGGAAACCTAGAATGATATCATCTGCATAATTATCATCGAGCTTATTCACATAACCATAATCGGAAGTAATGAAATCCCAATTCGTCCTGAAAACGAGGAACATTCTATCAAACAATCGAACTCTTGGACTTACCGCGATTGTTACGCCTTTTTGATTTGAGCCAATGAATT
>CAJQOB010000254.1 GCA_905479845.1 uncultured Flavobacteriales bacterium | reverse complement strand
ATAACGTTCAAGGCTATGCGTAGTACGGCTTATTAACCTAAGTTGTTTTTCCGAAGGTAAGAATAGTATTGTTAACACATAAATGATCTCTCGAAGCATAAATCCGTATTATCGCATAGGTAGTGTTAGTGGCATCATTACTTCCGCTGATTAAACAACCACTTAGGTAATGAGTCACTTAAAATATATTCCGTTACAATATTGTCATGTGTCTTACCTTTTAGCTTCCAAAAGCGAATATTATCATTTAGTTCTTCATACAACTGTTCGTCACTTTCAATCGGATTGACCTCATCATTTGTACCGTGTATTAGCCAAATGGGAATTTCTGCCAATTCTTGCGTGTTATCAAACTGTGGGACTCCCGAAATACTTATCCCAGCAGCAAATAGGTCTGGTCTTTTCGATAAGGAGTTGATAACAGTGGAACCACCCATTGAATATCCAACCACATAGATTCTATTGCTATCAATTTTCATATTCAATTTTAAAGAATCGATAAGTTCAAATATTGAGTTAAGGCAAGGTTTGGAGGTCGAAACAAGCATATTTCTGATCGTGTCCATCGAATAATCAGATGAACGTGTTGAAAATTGAGGAGCTAAAATATAGGCAGGGTACTCTTTCTGAATATCTTGGCTTGCGAATAGTTTGTGAAACAACCTAAGGTGAGACTCATTGTCTGTCCCAATGCCAGCCGAACCATGATAAACAATAACTAATGGATACACTTCACCCGATTGTTGCTGAGATGGCTTGAACATACGATATTTAAGTTCTTCGTGTTCAGAACTTACGAAAGTGGAAGAATCAAAAACATTGTTGTTAATACTTTTGATTTTTAAGATTTCATCTTTTGCTTCTTGCGTTCGTTCATTTTCCTCAAATACAACTTGTCCAAATTGTTCGTCTTGAGATAGGCAAGTATTCGAAGTAATTGCAGAGATGAATAGAGTAAACAGTATTTTGGTCATTTGTTAATCTTCTTTCGGGCATAATTTTAATTGCCACTAACGTTTGGGGCTACGCACAGTGCGAATCGCTACCAAAAATTGTTCTCTCGAAGTTAATAATAGATTTGTTAACCAAAAGTGATTTTTCGAAGTTAAAACCCCGCATTGGGCGTAGGACGTGTTAGCCACATTCCTAATCTTCACTGACAAGCTTTAAGTAAGAGTATCCCAATTGTTGTACATGTTTCGATACCGTTTTGGTGTTGATTATTTCATGTATCAAGATTACATAGGAATCGCTTTCAGTGTCAATTAATCCCATAGTCAGCCCCTTTTCGTTTAAAGGTTTTTCAAATGATTCAAACACACCATCCATTGATATTGTTGTGGCGCGATCGAAAGTTCTCCTTTTAGGGAATTTAACCTTTGTACGAAAGTTTCTCTTAAGAATTTTTGGCATTATCCAAGCAAAGTCTTCCGCTCCATATTTGTGATCAAAATCATTAAATAAATGGATGTTTCGTTGACTACAAAGGTCAATTACGTAGTGTAAGGTGCTAGCATAATCTTCGCTATTATCATAATTATTCAATTGATCAAAGAAACTGTCGAGACGCGAATTATCTCTTTTATTCAAACATAGTTTAGCCAATTTTTTATACGCGTTCCTTTCAACCTCACTCAAAGGCTCCTTTTCAATTGAAGCATTCTTTTTTTTCAGAGAAGAAAACAGAGTAAGTGAGGCAAGCGCTGTAACAATTAGGAGCAGGTTAAGTTTCATTTGCATTTGATCATTTATCTACTTTGTATCTAATTGTTGCTAACGGTCGAGGCTAGGAGACGGACCGAACCACGAAGCGTTTATTTTCTTTAAAACTAGAAATTATGTTTTGAAACTGAATGCGGATTTTTACGCGGACACGTCGGGCTGTCTTTTAGCCGTTGTTATGGCTATCCTCTCAATTTGTATATAGTTTTAGTCTTATCTCCTTCCTTTTCAAAAATGCCGAGTTCTACTCCAAGCTTCAAATCACGACTAGCTGTAGCCGTTGAAATATCCTTGAACACTTTCATGTAGTCCTTTCTATTGAAAGAATCTGAAATCATTTCAGAAAAATAGGTCAATCTGTCTTCAGAAGTCATCGTCCGACTTTTGAAATCTAGGGTTTCGTACAGCGATTGATCGATTACACCTAGCATGTAGGTAATGAATGGGGTCGAGTTTCCGACTTTATCACTATTCGAAAGAGCATGATAATAGTCAGCTTGAGTTTTGTGTATCATGTTTTCGAATGGTATAAACTCAAATACAGGATACTCTTCCATTAGAATAAGTGTCTGCCATAAACGTCCCATTCTTCCATTACCGTCTATGAACGGGTGTATGAATTCCATTTCATAATGGAAAACACAGCTTTTGATCAATGCGATTTCATCTGTTGATTTCAAATATTTGAACAAATCAACCATCAAGTGAGAAACGTTTTCTGCTGGTGGCGCCATGTGGGTGATTTTATCGCCAGCCACAATGCCAACTCCCCGAGTTCGATACTTTCCTGCATCGGATTCCAAACCTTGCATCAAAAGCTTGTGGGCTTTTAAAAACGATTGCTTCGAGCTTGGCTTTAACGACTGAATCTGATCGTATACTTGAATAGCATTCAAAACTTCGGATACATCTTTGGCTGGACCAATAACGCGTTTGTCCTCCAGTAAAGCGGTGATTTGCTCTTCGGTCAATGTGTTCCCTTCAATGCTGAGGGAGGAATGAATAGTTTTGATTCGATTCTCTTTCCTGAGTTTAGGTGATGGCTTGTCTAAAAACTTGGCGTTGATTTGACCTATTTTTTCTGAAATTGAAGTGATCAACTTCAAGATCTCAGGTGTGATTTGATAAGGAGGCTTCATTAATTGATACTATCATTTGATACTATCAAAGATAAGATATTTTACAAATTGGTGAACTATGGGCATCCATTAGCCATAACGTCTAGTATATGAAGCGTGGCCTGCCGATAGGCGGCTATGATTTCAGATACAGTGTTATGCAGATTTATTCATTTTATCTATTAGTTTTCCATTTCTGTCAAACTTTTGCCA
>CAJQOB010000253.1 GCA_905479845.1 uncultured Flavobacteriales bacterium | reverse complement strand
AACGTGATAGCTTATATTCATTGAGAATTGGTAGAACTGTTGCGCCTTGGAGAGCAGACCAATCGATACTTGGAGATAGTTGGGCAAAAAAAGCGGATCTTGGCAAATAATCCAGTAATTTATCCCATTAAGAGCAAGTTCCTTTTTGATTTCTTCCGTCGGAATTTCATCGAAAGCAATAATTCGATAAAAATGATCATTAATTAGTTCATCTTCTGACCAAGAGTAGTCAGATTCGATGTCAAGGTCTTATGTTCCTGATTTTAAAAGTAATGTACGTTCCTGAGAGAACGAATCGAAACCAATAAGCAGAAAGAAAAATGCGAGAAGTAAGGAGGAGAGAGATTTATTCATAATAGCTGTTTGTCTGAGCGAGCTTAAAGATACGCAAATAGCTACTAGAAATAAACGGAAGAGTTGGGGTTGTCTGTGATTGCTAAATTTCTACAGAGAAAGCTTTCGGTAATTCTTGTCCTCCCCATTCAACAACAGTAAAGCCTGTTCTTGTTTTGTGCAGGGGACTCAAATCTTGAACTGGAAAATCAATTTCTTCATTCAGTCCTTGAAATACCATTGAAATCCGAATTTCTGTATCGGGAATTGGGGAAATGTTAAGTTGCGCCTTTTTAAGGTAATCTTCTCCCGAAAAATGTATCAAGTTGAAATCGTTTTTCTCCAACATTGGTAACCAAAAGATGATAAATTCATTCGCTTCTTTTGCGTTCAAACCAAGTAATTCAAGCTTTTCTTCCAAAAATGCAATTGTCTCTTCTTTCGATACAACAAATCCAGCATCAACTTTAAGAGTTTCCCTTGGTTTTCCTTCCCAATACAGTGCGTAGTACTCTCTGCCATTTTCATCTGTGAGCGTTCCGTCTGGTTGTGCTTTAACTTTCCAACCGTTTTCAGAATATTTTGGATAAGTTGTAGTGAGTTCTCCATCGTACGTCAATTGAACCTCAATATCGGTTGTCGCTTCAGGATACAAGTAAATAATTGGTTTTAAGTCGATCACTCCACCATATCTAGCAATTCCTGCTTCAAGTTTCAGTTGATCGCCAGTTTCTAGTTCGATCTAAACATTGCAGGTGTGAATCCCAACTTGTTTCAATTCGAGCGTGTAACTTCCAGAGGGAACTTTCTCCAGTTTAAAGAATCCATCAAGGTCGCAAATAGCGCGATGTTCTGTACCATCAAGTTTTGCTACCATTCCAATCATCCCTTCACCATATTCATCGATTAAGGTTCCTTGAATTGAACAATAATTAGAAGTTGTTTTTTCAATTTCGTAGCCAGTGATTTCGATTGGGCCGACAACTACAACATCTTTTGGTTTGATAGAGGAGATTGGAGATGTTTGACACCCAGCCAAAAATGATACGGAAAAGAGTAGGGCAAGTATTGCAATTGATTTCATATCGGCGCTTTTAATTTAGATGTAACTATGTACATCTTTCCACACGTTCAGTTCAAAATAAAAGCCCTTGACTTATAACAAAATAAGAGCTCAGACTGCCTAAAGAACAACCAATATATTACGTCTCGCGCTTTTTCTTTTTAGCAGCAGGGAAGAGGATGTTGTTTAGTATCAAACGATATCCAGGCGAGTTAGGATGCAGGTCCAAATCTGTTGGCGGATCACCAACAATATGACGATAGTCTTCAGGATCATGACCTCCATAGAAAGTCCATGTTCCTTGTCCCATTTCACCATGTATGTAGCGAGCAGTACCATACTGTTTTGTTTCTCCTAAAATGAGAACATTTGGTTTGATAAAATCTTTTTTGAAATCGGTAGTTTGTCCCATGAATCCATTCACTACATCTGTATGACACTGTGTAAGCATGGTAGGAACAATGTCCCATTTGGCTGAAAAATCAAAGAGTGAAAATTTATCCGTTTTTGCTGCTACTTGTTCAGAAACATAGGCATTTCTTAACTTAGTTCCATCGATATTTGAGTACTCATACACGAGAGGATCTCGCTCTAGAGTAAAGTCTTTAAAAGCAAATGTGTTTGCGAAATCGAGTTCGCCCTGACAATTTCTATGTGGTGCATCTCCATCAAACATGCTTTCACAAATATCCGTTTTGTGTGCCGCAAGTGAAATATCAAAACTGTCAGCACCACTGCACATGGTGAATAGAAATCCTCCGCCAATCACAAAGTTCTTGATGTTCGTTGCAACAGATAGCTTCATCTCAGAGACTTTATTAAATCCGAGAGCTGCTGCCGAGGCTTCTAAACTCGATACTTGATCTCGATACCAAGGGTAGTTTCTGTATCGCGCGTAAAATTTACCGTATTGTCCTGTGAAATCTTCATGGTGTAAATGCAACCAATCATATTCTGGGAGCATCCCCATTACAACGGCAGAATCGTAGATTTTATCGTAAGGAATTTCAGCATATTCAAGTACCAAGGTAACAGCATCATCCCAAGGCATTTTTCCACTTGGTGTGTAAACGGCAATTTTGGGAGCTTTCTCCAGTTGAACCGTTTCCATGTTTTCCTCAGGATCCGCAATTTTATTCTTTATTGAATTCGCCTGACCATTCGCAATAATTTCATAAGAAACTCCACGAAGTAAAAGCTCTTCCTCAATTCCAGTTGAATGAGGTGTCATGAAAGAGCCTCCACGATAGTTCAACAGCCAATCAACGACAATTTCATTTTCCAACAAGTAAAATGCAACACCGTACGCCTTAAGGTGATTGGTTTGAGTCTCATCCATCGGGATAAGAATCTTTGACGCCTGCGAGTTAAATGCGAAGCTTAGGAGCGTAAAAAGAATAAGGAAACCTTTCATATAGAAATTAAAGCTACAAAAATCCTACCTAAAATGGAACATCCTCTCCAGACGAATCAAGATCGATGTCTTCATCAAAGGAATTTAACTTGCTAGGAATTGTGTATGTATTTCCAGCTTGCGCATCAAAATCGTTGCTTGCACCCAATTGTTGCGGAGCAGAATCGTGCTCACTTTCGTCAAACCCTTCCATGTTGTCGAATCGAGCATATTGACCAATGAAGCGAAGCCTAACCGAGTCAAGAGCACCATTTCTGTGTTTCGCAATAATGATCTCTCCAACACCCGCATTCGAATTTCCATCCTCATCTTGCATGAATCCGTAATATTCAGGTCGATAAATGAACGATACAATATCGGCATCTTGCTCAATCGCTCCAGACTCACGAAGATCGGATAGTACTGGTCGCTTGT
>CAJQOB010000252.1 GCA_905479845.1 uncultured Flavobacteriales bacterium | reverse complement strand
AAATTATCCTACAATAAATAGAGATTGTTTACCAAATCCTACAGGCAGTTTAACAAATGATGCTACTGAACCTTGTTCACAAGGGTTAGATGTATGTTTTATTATTGATTATACGGGTAGTATGGGAAATGTAATTGAAACGGTAAAAGATGGTTTCAAAAAAGCAAGTCATGGTAAGGCAACGAAAGCCGAAATTGACAAGTTCATGGGGTTCTTCAAAGGTGCGTTCAAGGATGGTGATAAAATTAAAATTATCTACATTCCAGGAAAAGGTACAACTGCGAAGAAGAATGGAAAGGTGCTAGGTACAGTTCCAGGATTGGCCTTCAAAAAGGCAATCTTCTCAATTTGGTTGGGAACAAGTCCTGCCGATAAAGGATTAAAGAAAGATATGTTAGGGAAGGTTTAATTTTCTCCTAAGATTCACAAACAGATTTATAGAGGCTGTCTCGGAAGAGATGGCCTTCTGTTTTTTAGTATGTTTATGATATGAAGTTCAGCTTAGTATTCGTTGTCCTATTCATTTCTCTGTCCACTTTTGGACAATCGTGTATAGGAAAGTGGATTACCATTGATGACAATACATACAAGGAAAAGTCAGTAGTAAAGTTGTATCGAAAGGATGGTGTGATGTACGGGAAAATTGAAAAATTATATCCTGAAAAGGGTAGAGAGGAAAATCCAAAATGCACAAAATGTGAGGGTTCATTAAAAAATAAGCCGGTAATTGGTCTTCTCATTATTCGAGGAATGAAGTGGAATGGTTCGGCTTGGACTGGAGGGACTATCGTAGATCCGGAAAGTGGAGTAAAGTACAAAGCGAAAATCTGGCTAGATCCCAACAATAGTAAGCGTTTAAACGTCCGTGGATATTACGGAATCTTTTATAGACCCCAAACTTGGGTAAGAACTAATTAAGAGGTGGCAGCCAGAGACATGTTAAAATGTTTAACCTTTTTATGTTGTAGTTAAACAAAAGTGTTACATTTGTCCTATGAGATTAGGATTATTACTGTTTATACTAGGGCTGTCGACGAGCTCGTTTGCTCAATTAGGGGTAGTTAAAGGTCGAGTTTTTAATAACGCGAACAACGAACCCATCGAATTTGCAAAAGTGCAACTTGTCGGGTTTCAGAAGGGTGGTTTCTCTGATGATTTAGGAGAATTCTACATTGAAAACCTTGCCCCGGGTGTGTACTCGTTTCAAGCGAGTGTGGATGGATTTGATCCTTTAGTCATTAATGACATCACAATAACAAATGCGCGCTCCGTGGAATTGAATTTCCCGATGACCGCTTCAGCTATTCAGGAGGAGGATAATGTAACAGTTGTTGCCAAACCATTCACTGAAAGTAAGGAGTCACCAGTATCATTAAAAACCCTAAATTCTACAGAGATCGAGCGTTTGCCTGGCGCTAATAGAGATGCTAGTAAAGTACTGCAGGCCTTGCCAGGTGTTGCTTCTCCAGCGTCATTCAGGAATGATATCATCATCCGTGGTGGAGCCCCAAGTGAAAACAAGTTTTACCTAGATGGAATTGAAGTTCCTAACATTAATCACTTTGCTACTCAGGGAAGCAGTGGAGGTCCAGTCGGTCTGTTAAACATCAATTTTATTCGTGAAGTAGATTTCTATTCTGGAGCGTTTCCAGCGAATTATGCGAATGGTTTGAGTTCAGTGATTTCCTTCAAGCAAAAAGACGGGAATAAAGATGCTCTTTTAGCAAATATTGCTGTTGGATCGAGTGACATCGCTCTTACATTGGATGGACCAATCGGAAAGAAAACAGATTTTATTTTTTCAGTTCGACGTTCGTATTTACAACTACTATTTTCAGCTTTGAAATTACCATTTCTACCAACTTACAACGATGCTCAGTTCAAAGTGAATTACGAGATCAATAAAAAGAACAAGATAACAGTGATTGGTCTTGGTGCATTAGACGATTTTGTGCTGAATTCAAGTGTTAATGATGGTGTAACCGACGTCGATCAAAGAGAGTTGAACGAGTTCTTTTTGGGAAATATACCCACACAGGATCAGTGGAACTATACTATTGGAGTGAATTATTTGCATTATGGAAAAAGCGGCTATCAAAGGGTTGTTGCGAGTCGAAATATGCTAAAGAATATCTCTCAGAAATATTTCAACAATGTAGAAACGGAAGCCAATCGTTTGCTGGATTATAGTTCATTCGAAGCGGAGAACAAATTGCGTTTCGAAAACACTTGGATTAAAAATGGATTTAGGGTAACATCTGGTTTGGGATACGAATACGCTAGATATTACAACTCAACGTATAACAAGGTTGTGGTAAATGGAGCTCCCGTTGAAATTGATTTTGAATCGAATTTATACCTGAGTAAAATTGCTGGGTTTGCACAGGTGAGCAAGTCTTTTTTTGAAAAGAAATTAGATCTTAGCGCAGGACTTCGAACGGATCTTTCAACCTATTCTGCCAGTCTTGCAAATCCTTTAAATCAATTGTCGCCAATGCTTTCTCTGAGTTATAGAATTAACTCTCAGTGGGCGATTAGTGCGAATGTTGCCCGCTTCCATCAATTGCCTTCTTATACCGTACTCGGATTCCGAAATCAAGCAGGGGACTTGGTAAATAAGGACAATGATTTGAAGTACATCCGAGCAGATCACTTTGTGGCTGGTGCGTCCTTCTTGTCCGAGTTTAAAGCTAAATTCTCGTTGGAAGGGTTCTGGAAGAATTACAGCAATTATCCCTTCTCGATTAACGATTCCATTTCTTTAGCAAATGTAGGGTCAGATTTTGGAATTGTTGGGAATGAAGAAGTTACTTCTACGTCAGAAGGGCGGGCTTATGGGTTAGAGTTCCTGTATCAGCAAAAACTGGTAAAAGGGTTTTATGGAATACTAGCTTACACCTTTGTCAATTCAGAATTCAAGACAAAAACTGGTGAATATGCTCCTTCATCTTGGGACAGTAAGCACATTGTTTCTTTTACCGCTGGAAAGCGCTTTAAAAAAGGGTGGGAGCTTGGTTTTCGATGGTTGTTCTCAGGCGGTGCACCTTACACACCAATCGATGTCGCTACATCTTCCATCAAGCAAGTTTGGGATGTTAACGGACAAGGTTTGCCCGATTATGATCAGTTGAATCAAGTCAGAGGTTCAGATTATCATCAATTGAACATTCGTTTGGATAAACGTTTTGATTTGAAGAAAATGTCACTTCAATTGTACTTGGATATCCAAAATGCATACGCATATCAGACCTCACTAGCTCCAATTCTTCTCGTTGTGAAAGATGAGAATGGAAATCCAGTAACAGATCCAAATGATCCATCTCGCTATCAGACGAAGCTTATTGATAACACGTCTGGAATTCTTCAGCCGTCCATTGGAATTATCTTTGAGTTTAAGGTGAAGTCGATGGAGAGAGAGCTTGAGTAGATTGAAAAATGTACTTTTGACTTCAATATGAAGTTAATTACGATTTGTCTCCTTCTTTTAAGTTTTGGGCTTCAGGCTCAAAGAGAATACAACGTCCTGCCTAAATGGAAAAAGGGTGATGTGCGATACGCTAAACATGTTGCGAGCTCAACAGTTTCTGTAAACGGAGAAGTAATTCAAAGTACAGATGTTACATCTAATTACACCATTAAGGTTTTGGAGATTGGTGAGTTTTATACTTTGGAGTTTACTCAGAAGTCGGATCAGTACGACATTGATGTAAGTATCAATGATGGAAGTCAAGACTCAATGCAAGTTCTGATGAATGAGCTCATGTCGATTATTTCTGAGCTTAGCAGCGAGTTTAAATTCAAAGTACTGTTAGATAAAGAAAACGGACAAGCCTTTGAATTACTTAATTCGGATGAATTTATTGAATTGGTTAAGGAAGGCTCGAAAGCTGTATTTGAGGAGATTGTCAAATTTAATAACAGGGAGAAGGTTGATCTTGATGATAGGGTTAATGAGTATTTAGAAGAGGTTTCACCTCAAATGATTGAGACAATACTGAATGGTTTAAATTACTTGTTTCAGTGCTATACATTTGTTTGTGAGATAAATGGAGAGACCTCTGAGGAAGTAATGGTTCACGATATAAACACTCTTGGTGCTATGGGAGATACCGAAGTTCCTGCAATCGTGTCAGTTGCTTCAACTAAGCGAGGCAGCACACTGGATATTCTGGTTGATTATCAGTATGATCAGACTGAATTTCTCAAAGTGATTCGTAATTCAAGTCCAGATTTTTCTGAGATGCAGACGAAAGATTTTATTCTTGAAGAGGTGCAGGAATTTGAATTTGATATGAAATCCACTTGGCCAAATTCTTCCATGTCAAGCGTGACTTTTCAAATGACATTTCCAGATGATAGTGGAATGGTTCGAGTTGAGGACTTTACGACGGTCGTTTATTCCAAGACACCTTAAATAAACTCGAAATCAACGCGTCTGTTGCGTTGTTTCCCTTGAGGATTATTATTTGTGTCAACTGGTGATCGTTCTCCTTTAAACTCGATCTCAAGGCGATCTGCGTCCAACCCACGCTTCACAAAGTACTCCGTAATTGCTTGAGCACGGTTGTAGGAAAGTGTATCATTGTATTGATCCGATCCATCAGAATCTGTATGTCCGGTTACTTTTACGCGTAAATCAGAATGTCCTTTAACGATTTTGATCATTCCATCTAAGAAGGTATTGTGCTCTTCACGAATTTCAAACTTATCGTAGTCAAAGAAGATAGGCTCGAAAACGAAATTGTCTCGCTCAATTTTTCGAATCTCTGGAGCATTCAAACCGTCTGCGTAATCCTTTACAAATTGTTCAAACCAAATCTGGCTATTTAATGGATCGTCGCCTTGATCCAGTTCGAAGTCTGCTCGGTACAAGATGAAGTCTCCAATAACGTTTCTGCAGTCGGTGGCAATGTACTGTCCTGTCAAGTATCCTGTTGCTGGATCGTAGTTCAAACTAGCCGACACACGACACCAAGTTGTTCTAGATGACTTATTGCTTTTTGTTTCTGCAATCTGACGCAGATCAAGTTGGCCATCCGTTATGTCTCCATTGATCTTTTTGATAGAGTAGAACTCACTATCATAAATTTCCTCACGGCTATAGCCCGTAATGAAGCCATCGTTGTTTTCGAAATCAAAATGGATCAAACTCGCGTCTTTCATTTTCGTTCCTTTACGAATCATCACGCCCTGCCAAGTGCCTGCAGGATTGAAATCCGCGGCGAGCAAAGAAAAGGTGAGTAGAATTGAACTTAAAAGCGCAAGAAACTTCATAAAACAATGACAATTTATATAGTCTATACTGATTTATTCAAATAATGTTCCAAAGATTGGAAGGGATTCTAATTAGTCAACGAATCATGGAGAGATAATTGTTCACTTCTTCAAGGTTGAAACTTAAAATCAACACCCTAAAACGTATAATTTGAAGCCAAAACACGCATCTTTCTAATAATTTAGAACCTATCAACAATTTCGAATGTTAAATGTTGATAACTCCACGTATTCGACCCTTAAAATGATCGGAATTTCACCCTTGATTCGTTATCTTTGCTCGTTACTGAATTGGGGCTACCCAACAACGAAATTAGACTATGAGCGAAGAGAATAAAAAGCAAGATTACGCAGCGGATAATATTCAGGTACTCGAAGGATTAGAAGCGGTAAGAAAAAGACCTGCCATGTACATCGGTGATGTGGGCACGAAAGGTTTACACCACTTGGTTTACGAGGTTGTCGATAACTCGATTGATGAGGCCTTGGCCGGACATTGTGATACTATCGATGTTGTTATTCATGATGGAGAATCAATTTCCGTTACTGATAACGGTCGTGGTATTCCAACTGCAATGCACACCAAGGAGAAAAAGTCTGCTTTGGAGGTCGTTATGACGGTCCTTCACGCAGGTGGTAAATTCGACAAAGACACATACAAGGTTTCTGGGGGACTTCACGGAGTTGGAGTTTCATGTGTGAATGCACTTTCAAAAGATTTGAGAGCAACGGTTCACAGAGATGGAAAAATCTTTGAACAAGAATATAAGATTGGTAAACCTCAATACGATGTTCGC
>CAJQOB010000251.1 GCA_905479845.1 uncultured Flavobacteriales bacterium | reverse complement strand
TTCCCCGTCCTTTTTGCTTTCGTTGAGTACAAATGAGTATTTCATAATTAACTGTCAGTTTTACTGACAGTTAAGATACTTCTAATCATTCCTTTGAGTACTATTAAGACATAAGGACTTATTCACATTTTAAGTGAAATTTCAACGGGAATAGGTGTTTGGTGCTATTTACTGTAAAATAGTACGTTAGCTAGTGGGACAACAAAGAAGGAGTTAGGAAACTAGCTCCTTCTTTTATGCATTACATTTTGGTCTAAGATAATATTCGGGCTCGAACGAGCCTAACTTGACCTTTGCGGACTTGATGGTCCGCGGTCTGCGCCTTCGAATGCTTCGCATCCTCTAGTGGGACAACTTTCCTGACGCATTGCAGTTGAAGGAATTCGAACTACTTCAAAGCATTCATCAAATTAGATTTCTTTCTCACAGAAACGGGCAGCACCTCCCCATTCGACATCACAACATGACCACTATCTTTAGGATGAAAACTCTCTAGATGCGCCAAGTTGATCAGGTAAGATGAATGCGTGCGCACAAAACCTGCATCTTTTAATTGCTCTTCAAAATCTTTCAAGGTTCTGGAGATCAGTATGGGACGTTTTCCATCATCCAAGAAAAACTTGGTGTAATTTCCATCTGCCTGAATGTAGATGATGGAACGAATCTTTTTCATATATATTCCCTCAGTAGTTGTCAATGCAATGCGGGCATCTCCGGAAAGGACATTCGAGAGTTTTACCAAATTATTGATGTCAATTGTTGGTTGATGATCCGATTGTTTTTGAAAAATAATTCGCTGAAGTGTTTCCTGAAGGTCCTCCTGGTCTATTGGTTTTAGCAAGTAATCAAAAGCCCCATGCTTGAACGCCTTAATAGCATATTGATCGTAGGCAGTAGTGAATATCACTTTGGATTGGTGCAGTTGTCCAAGTTCACCCAAAATATCAAAACCTAAACCATCTGTTAGACGAATATCCAGAAAAATCAAGTCAGGAGTATGTTCCTTCAATACTTTCACTCCCGTTTGCACGGAATTGGCGCGAGCGATAATTTCAATTTGCGGCTCGACCTGCTTCAATTCCATTTCCAAGGAAGCAATCGCTTGTGGTTCGTCATCAATTATTACTGCTGTCATTTGCATTTATTTGAAGGGGAATTCGAATTAAAATTACTGTTTTCGCGTTATCAGAGTTAATCTCGATTGTGCATTCTTTGTTCAAATGTCTGGACAACAAATGAAGTCGCTCGCGGATGTTCGTTAAACCTACAGATTGATGTCCGCTTGACGATTTACTGTTGAATCCAACTCCATCATCAGCAACTGTGCACACCAATTGATCATCTTCCTGTTTGAAGGTAACATCAATATTTCCTTCTCTTTTGGGAGCCACTCCATGAATAACAGCGTTCTCAACTAGAGGTTGCAGCATCATTGGAGGTATTTGGACATTCGCATTCGCAGGAACGCGATTTGAAATGGAATAGTCGAAAATTCCATCGTATCGTTTTTGCATCAATCCCAGGTATAATTCTAAGATATCTTCTTCCTGCTCTAATGGAATGAATTGGGTGTTGCTGTCAAGAATTCTACGTAATAACTTCGAAAATTTGGAAATGAATTGGTTGGCTTCCGCGATTTTATTCTGAGCGTAATAACCTTTTATGGTGTTGAGGGAGTTGAAGATAAAATGAGGGTTCATTTGAAGGACTCCCGCTTTTTGCTCGGCCAAAAGAAAGGCTTTTTCCAACTCAAATTTGTCGCGTACGCTGCGAATTCGAATCCACCACGCAAATGAAATCACCAGAACAATCAGAGCAACAACGAGTATTCTAAACCATGTCGTTTGCCAAAAGGGTGGATGGATTGTCAGCGCAAATGAAAGCGTTTCACTTTCGACCCCTTGCGAGTTCACAGCTTTCATCATAAAAGAATACGCACCAGGTTGAAGCGCATTATAGTCAATCGTTCTATTTGTAGTTGGCGTCCATTCATCTTGCACTCCTTCAAGCTTGTAATAATAGAGAAGTTTATCACCGTCTTTGAAAGACAAGCCATCGACACGAATGGAAAGCGAATTCTGATCGTAATCAAGTGAGAGCGCATTTTTCAAAAGATCAAAGGACTTCCCATTCGCACTGATTGAATTTAAATAGATTTGGGGAGGAACAGGAAGAAATTTCGAAGAGTTCAAATCGTATGAAATCAATCCTTTTTCTGTCGCCAAGAAAAGCGTTTTATCAAGGAGTTCAATATCCAAGATCTTCAGCTCGGGCAATCCAATTCCAGATCCAAAGTGCGTGACTTTTCTCGAGAGATTATACGTCTTGATACGATCAAGTCCTTGAACTGTTCCGATCCAAAGATTTTCATCAGAATCTAGAAAAAGGCTTTCGATGTTACTGCTCGACAACCCACTTTTCTCAACGCTGATTCTACCGATAAACTTATCATTCTTCAGGATAATGACGCCTGCATCACTCGACGCGATTAGTAGCAGCTGTTGCTCCTTATCGTAAACTATATCATTGATATTTGTGGAAAGTGATTTATGACGAGAAGAAAGATCTAAGAATGAGCCATCTCCCATCTTGAACAAACCCTTTCGCGTCCCGAAATACACCTCCCCTTCATCCGTTCTGCAAATTGCACCTGTACTCTCTTTAAGAGAAGGTGTTCTTGTCATCATCTCCTCTAATTCCAGTTTTTTTAATGCGGGAGTGTTAAACGCTTTAAACAGGAGACGCTTATCAAAAACATAGGCGCGATTACTTCCCAAGTAGACAGTTTCATCTTGAATGAGAATGTCATTTCCTAGGTAATTGATGGTCTTGATTTCCCCTTGATCAAAACGACCAATTGTTGATTTACTCAACACATACAGCCCACCATTTTTTGTAGGATGAAAAGCGGTAATTGAAAAGTATTTGGAATTGGGTAAACGAAAAATTTCCTTGCTTTGATAATTGGAGAAAAAACCATTGTCCCCTCCAAACCAAAGGTTTCCTTGATTATCCACTGATAACGCTGTTACACTGCTCAGGATTTCATTTGAATTACGGTAAATTCGAATGGATGGAGAGGGAGACATGAACACCCCATCTTCTTCGGTTGTCACCCACAAATTTCCCTCTCGATCGATATATGTGCTCGTGATTGTTGATCCAGAATGACCAATTAAGTTAAGCTTCTTCGTTTCTCTATTGTAATCATATAGACCGTTTCGCGTTCCGATTTTGAAGCTTTCCTGTTCAGCCTTCAGCCATGTAACTTCCGAAAGTGAAGGGAATTCCAATTGCTTGTTGTAGGTGTTTTTATACGTCAGGATTCCTTGACCGTAACCAATAAATAAAGTGTCATCCAAATAACTGGATCGCGGGTAATACTTGAGGAAATTCAGTTCTTTTTCAAGTTCGGGCCCCTCATCTTTAATTAGGTTGATCCCATTTCCACTGAGCGCTCTAATTTCACCTTTTTTATCCTGCCACAAGTTGTAAACGTTTCCTGAAACTGGAATGACCGTAACTTGATTGTCCGGACTAAGCTTAAATATACTTCCTGAAGAAGCGGAAATGTAAAGGTCTCCATCAGTTGTCTCAAGAATAGAGGAGAATAATTTCCCTGAAGATATTTCTCGAAGGAATTCCGTGTTGCTCGCATTGTAGAAGGTTCCATCTTGATAAAAAGAGATTTTCCCGTTCAAGGGTAAAAACCAAATACGTTCCTGAGAATCTTGAAAAATCGAGTAGATCTCATCTCCCTCTAGCCCATCTTGCGTGTTGAAATTGGTGAATTCATAACCATTGTAACGACTCACGCCAACATCAGTTCCAAACCACATGTACCCCTGCTTGTCCTGAAATGCTGTATACGTGCTATTGGAAGCCAAACCTTGAGATACACCCAAACTATTGTAAAAAGGCTCCTGTCCCCATAATGAAATAGAGATGAAGAGTATACAAAGCGTTGCAATTAGTTTCATTCTGATCCTAAATGTACGCTTTATGATTTTTCCTGAGGCAATACAGCAGTTCATCTTTCGCGCCTTCAACAACGGTTACAATTAAACCTGAACACTTGCTAAATGAATGGGTACAGTTATCCTTTTTTGTTACTCCTCACCCTTTAATTGCTCCAACTTTGTGGTTAATAATGTCAAAAAACCTATCAATGAAAACAATAATAAGCGCAATCCTATTAATGAGTTTGATCTCATTTACATCCCAAGCTCAAATCGTTAAGAAGCCATCAATCAAACGGCCTTCAATTGGAAATAAGAAAAAGAGCAATCAGGCAAGTAACCCAACTGAGAGTCCTGCGAAATCAGATATCCAAATGGCGGACATCTATGTGAAAGGACTGAATAAAATGCTCGAAAATGGCGACTTTGATCACAACGTGAAGCGCGAAACTGAAGTTAAAGACAAGCTAAAGATGTTGGAAGAGCGCATTCCTAGAATTGAGAAAGCAGATCCCAATTACGACACGAAAGAGTATCACGCAGCTTACGATAAATTCAAAGCGGCTTACGACAAAGGTGTAAGCAACTACAAGCAGCAATTGGCCGATCAGAAGAAAAGAGATGAGGAGCAAAAAATCGCGAATTCTCCTGACAACAAGAGGTTGAGAGAAATTGGTGAATGGTCGCATTTACTGGCATTCTCAGATCAAGCAATTACCTCTACACAACCAATTGAATCGCTGGAAACTTTCAATGCTGGAGATATCATTACTTCACGAGCGTATTTCAAAAAGCCCATTGAAGAGGTTACTTCCAGCAAAAAGTACTACGCATCCTTTGAGGTTGATGGAAAAGTGATATTTAATGATGATGTTGCCTTTCCATGCGAGGGAGGTGATATGTACTTGGACCTAGAAATTGTGCGACAAAAAGGTCGACGCGTCAACAGACTTCGATCGTTTAACAAACTGGCGAACGGAACTCATACTGTAAAAGTCTACTTGGGGACATCTTCTTGGGTAAAAACATCAACAGCAATTATTATTGGAAGCTTTGAGCTAAACATGACAGACGAAGGAAGAAAGCAATGGCAGGAAATCATTGATGCTTTTGACTACACGGAAATTGCTCAAAACGAACTTCCTAAAGAAGGAATGAAAAACAGTAAAGTGGCCAACGATGCCATTCGATTCTACAAGGACAAAGATTTCAATGGGACACCTGTAAAATCCTATATAGATTCTGACGCATGGGGAATTACCCGCACAGCGCTTGGTTCAATTGAATCACGTTTTCTGGATGCTGTTGTTATTATCAAGTTATCTGATGAAGTCTGCGAGTACTCTATCATTGGTGTGCGCCAAGATTACAATGGTTCAGGATATGGATCATCCTACTACAATGGAATTGGAGATACGCGAAAAGTTCTTTGCACTAAACTCAAATAAAGCCTACTACGATGAAGAGGATTAATAACCTATTACTAGCACTACTCTTTTCTGCTCCCGCATTTGCTCAACCAAGTAATGACGAATGTGCGAATGCTATGATTCTTCCATTCACGTGTGACACTACGCTTGTTGGACAAACAACTATAGCTGCGACCTTTGACAATGTTGGAACCTGTGGAACAACAAATACTGCTGCAGGCGTTTGGTACGAAGTACCTGGTCACGATGGGGTCATTACTACATCAACTTGTAACCAAGCAAGTTATGATACAAAGATTTCCGTTTTTGTAGGAAGTTGTGGCTCATTGACGTGTGTTGGTGGTCAGGATGATGCTGCGGGATGCAGTGGGTTCACTACAGAGTTCTCATTTTTCTCAAATGGGGCTTTATCCTACTATATCTTTGTGCATGGTTTTGGATCAGCAACTGGCAATTTTGATCTTACCATTTCTCGCAGTATAGAAGGAACACCTGAAGATATTGCCATTTGTGCAGGGGATAGTTTGCTGATAAATGGCGTATATCAGTCAGCAGATGGAACATACTCAGAGTTGTTGACGTCAACACTTGGATGTGATTCAACTGCTATTTACAACCTAACTGTTTTACCTGTGCAAGCCAGTGTTGTTGATGATACCCTT
>CAJQOB010000250.1 GCA_905479845.1 uncultured Flavobacteriales bacterium | reverse complement strand
CCAAGCGTAAACAGGAACTCCAGCTGCTGCGATAGCTGCTGCTGCCTGATCTTGCGTTGAGAAAATGTTACATGATGACCAAGTTACATCTGCTCCAAGCTCTACCAATGTTTCAATCAACACGGCAGTTTGAATCGTCATGTGAAGACATCCAGCGATACGCGCTCCGGCCAATGGCTTAGAAGCTCCAAACTCCTCACGAAGAGACATTAAACCTGGCATTTCTGCTTCAGCAATTTTGATCTCTTTTCTTCCCCAATCAGCAAGACTAATGTCCTTTACTTTATACTGTACTTTTTCTGTTGTACTCATATTGTTGTTGTATAATTTCAATTTTTCGTGGTGCAAAGATACGAAGTTCCTTTGTGATAATAAAATAGTGTTGATTTTGAGTGCTTTTAGGCTTGACTTATATCATTGGGGCTTTTGTATTCTCGAATTGGTCGGATATTTCCGTTCGTGTAACTTTTGATTACTTTGAGGATCTAACAAGAAACGAACGTTAATATGAAAGGAATTTTACTATCGACAATTACCGTTTTGATTCTGGCATCAAATGCATTGGGACAACTTGCGAAGGGTGATCGAACCCTGGCTTGGCAGGTTGACATGGCCGAGGACAACAATTACGATTTAGCTTTTGCCAACGCGAGTGCTGCATGTATGGAATCCGTTCATTTGTTTACAACATGGAACTCTGTCGAACCGATACAAAGCAACTATGATCCTGGGTTCATTGCGAATTTCTTTGATGTTATGAACCTGTATTACCCCGCAACTGGAACAGCTGTTGAATTACAACTTGCACCTGTTAACACGAATGTACTTGAAGTTCCCTCAGATTTATCAGGATTAAGTTTGGACGATCCTGTTTTGATCAATCAATTCAAATCCTTGTTGGATACTGTTTTTACCCATATTCCTGATGTGACGCTATCTGCATTAAACATTGGGAATGAGTCTGACATTTATTTTGGAACAGATGTAAACGCATACAATGAATTTAAGGTGTTCTTGGATTCCGTTGGACCTTACGCCAAGCAATTGTACTTCAATTTACATGGGACGGATCTAAAAATTGGAACTACGCTAACGTTCCACGGATTACTTGATCCTGTTCAAGGCCCGCTCTGCGCAAATCTAAATGCCAATTTGGATATCATCGCTACGACTTACTATCCACTCAATCCAGATTTCAAAATGGAAAACCCAAGTGTGGTTGCCGGAGATTTTGGAAGTTTGGTTGCTGCATATCCTTCTACATCCGTCCCAATCTATTTGGTTGAGGCGGCTATGCATCGAGTGCAATCTGTAACAGCTCTGAAGCTTTACAAGCTCAATTCTATCAAGAAGTATTTGCGGCATGGGATGCGCATTACGATAACATTAAGTACTTGACGGTTTTTAAAACAAACGATTGGTCGCAAGCAGATGTTGATCAATTGGCGCTTTACTATGGAATCACCAACGTTGAATTCAAAGAGTATTTGAGAACGCTTGGAGTAAGAAACTGGGATGGTATTGGAACCAAAAGGATGGCGTATGATCAGATTCTATGCGAAGTAGCAGATAGAAATTGGTGCACCGTTAGTTGTCCGAAGACCAGTTTGAATGAAGTCGAACCTGAGGAAAGGCTCATTTGTTACCCAAATCCCGCAATGAATACTGTCCGCTTATCTATAACTGATCCTGAAATTGAAGGTGTTTCTGTCTCTAACCTCGATGGACGGGAGCAAAATGTCCGTGTGAGACTGGAAAACTCTTCATCAATGATCATCGATATCAGTTCATTGCCAAGTGGAGCATACATTATAAAGACCCCAACTTCATCAACTTCTTTTTTCAAGATTCCTTAGCGAAATAAAATCGTCTTTTTGACATTTTCCGATGAGAAATTAGCTATTCACCTGAGTGGACACCCAAAACAAATAATGTTCATGGTGAATCTCCCAAAATGAGAATTTATACCTACCTTAAAGGTTAGATTAATCCTTTTAAATGAAGACAAGCATTCAAGACAACTTGACCTTTCTGGGAGCGGCAGGAACGGTTACTGGGTCCAAAACCTTATTCGAGAATAATGGGAAACGTATACTGATTGATTGCGGTTTGTTTCAAGGTTTGAAAGAACTGCGAAAACTCAACTGGGTTAACCTCCCGATTCCCGTTGATTCAATTGAAACAGTATTGCTCACGCATGCACATTTGGATCATTGTGGATACCTGCCAGTTCTTACACGAAATGGCTATAAAGGTCCTATTCACTGTACGAAAGCAACAAAGGAATTAACGAATATAATTCTTCTAGATAGTGCCAAAATTCAGGAAGAAGATGCCGAACGTGCAAACCGTCATAGCTATACGAGACACAAAGAAGCCAAGCCATTATACACCATAGAGGATGTGCATAGAACAATGGATCTTTTCATTACACACGATTACAATGAGTGGGTGATCCACAACAACGATGTGAAGTTTTGTTTTAAGAATAGCGGACATATACTGGGAGCATCAATGATAGAAATTCAAACAGATGAGCACAAAATTCTGTTTTCGGGAGATTTGGGACGAAGGGATCCAATGCTGCTGTACCCAAGAAAAGTGATGAAGGACGCGGATGTTTTGATCCTTGAATCGACCTATGGTGACCGGCTTCATTCAGAAGAGAATATCAAGCACGAACTTCGAGAAGTGATTCTCGAAACGTATAAAAACAGAGGGATTCTAATGATTCCGACATTCGCAGTTGAGCGAACTCAAGAATTGATGTTTTTACTGAATGATTTAATGGTGACAGAATCAATTCCGAAGATTCCGATTTATTTGGATTCACCAATGGGAATCAATTCAACCAATGTCTATGATAAGTATCCCGACTTGCACAATCACTCGCGCTACGTAATCAAACAGATGTATGAAATTGCGCATTACGTTTCCGATTATCAGCAATCGCGAAGTGTGGTTCAAGATTCCAAACCGAAAATCGTTTTGGCGGGAAGCGGTATGTTGGAAGGTGGAAGAATTCTGCATTACCTCAATAATCACATGAACAGTCCAAAGAACACCTTGCTTTTTGTCGGATATCAAGGTGTAGGAACGCGAGGGAGGGCCATTTTGGAAGGAGCGAAAGAGATTAAATTCTTCGGACAGTATCATAAGGTGAATTGTCAGATTAGATCAATCACGGGCCTCTCTGGACATGCAGATCAAGAGGAAATTATTGAATGGCTGAATGGATTTCGAAAGAAGCCCAAGCAGATATTTTTGAATCATGGCGAACCTCATCAGCGAGATGCACTGCGCACGAAGCTCAATTTCCTATTTCCTGAAATCGATGTGATACTGCCTGAGCCGTATATCCCTTATCCTTTGATTGAATAAGCAGGAATAAAACCAGTATTTACAGACTAAATCCTGTCTCTCACTAACTCTTCCAACCCGTCAATGAATCGATCATGGCTATTCGAGCTTGGAACGAGCTGTACTTTTTCTCCTCCGTGCTCCTCAAAGATTTCCTGGTATTCATCACCAATCTCAATCAAGGTTTCGAGACAATCAGCAACAAAGGCTGGACTAAAAACCAATAGCTTCTTTGCTCCAGCTTTACCCTGCTCTTCCACCACTTTATCTGCAAATGGTGTCAACCACTTTTTATCCAATCTCGATTGGAAACAAACCGTGTAATCCTCTTCTTTCAGCCCTAGTTTATCTGCAATTAACCTCGTCGTTGCAAAACAAGTTGCTTTGTAACAAAATTTATTCTTGTCATTAATCTCCGTCTCACATGGCTGATCAGTACATAAATCTGAACCTTCGTAAACTTTATCTACATGTCGATCAGGCAAGCCATGATAAGAGAACAAAATATGATCGTAATCCTGTATATTGAATTCTTTTGTGCGCTCGACGATTGAATCGATGTAACCTTCGTTATCCCAGAACTGATTGATTGTACTCACTTGAGGAACCACCCACCATTTACGGATGATGTCCATTGCTAAATCAATTGCAGACCCTGTTGATGCACTCGCGTATTGCGGAAACAATGGCAACACCACAATGTGGTCGTAATTCTCTTTGCGCATTTCCTCCAACACATCGTACATTGCTGGATTCTGGTAGCGCATTGCCATATGGACCGTCAAATCATCATCTGGAAAACGAGCTTGTAATTTCTCGACAACCGCCTCTGTATGCGTGATCAATGGGGAAACTCCCTCAGAAATATCGAATAACTCTTGGTAAATCTTAGCCGATTTTGGTGCTCGGAAAGGAACGATTATTCCATTTACGAGTAACTTTCTTCCCAGCCAAGGCAAGTCAATCACTCGAGGGTCATTCAAAAACTCACTCAAATAACGCCGCACATCTTTCGTCTTTGGACTATCTGGAGTCCCCAACTGGATTAATAATAAACCGATTCGTTTTTTCTTCATCTTAAAATAATTTTGTTCGCCAATCAGCGGCTTCTTCCTCTTTAAGCAATCCTAATTTCAACAAGTAAGAAATTGTTTTTTCAAACGCCAATGGGTATTTGATCCCACCGTAATTCCAATCCGTTTCATTCAACCAATTTTCAACGTGACTTCTTCGAAGGTTATACCTCCAACTGATTAAATCGATTGCGTTTTCATTTTCCTTCAACTCCAATGCTTTCCTGTTCACCACCTGACACATCTTTTCTAATTCTTCGGGGTGGTTGTCGAAAATTTCTTTGCGCACTGCTATCACAAAACACGGCCACGGAGTAACTACTTCTCCAATGTAACGGCATTTTTTCTGCTCTGTATACGGATGAGTTGTGTACTTCTCCCATAAAAAGCCTTGTGCTTCATTGTTTTCCAAGGCCCAAAGTCCACCGTAAATATCTCCGATGACATTGAACTTCAAATTGTTTGTGTCCCACCCTTCTTGATGCGCTTTTACGTAAGACATTAAATGAGAACCTGACCCTTGGCGGGAAATAGCAAAGGTTTGTCCTTCCAAATCACTCACTTGATGGATATCTGATTTATAAGGAACGTGAATTCCCCAATGAAGCGGCGTATTTACATATACTTGAATGATTTTCGCATCCAAACCTTGCAGGATGGCACGTGTTCCTCCTTCCGTCAGTAAAATTGCAACATCTAAAGTGCTGTTTTCCAATCCACGAATCATTTGACCAGTTCCACCTCCCATGTCACTCCAGTGCAGCTGAATCCCTTCATCTCTGAATTTCCCTTCTTCAATTGCCATTCTCCATGGTAAATTGAAATGTTCAGGAACTCCTCCTACTTTCAATCCTAACATATCTTATTCTTTACGTTTCCGTTCT
>CAJQOB010000249.1 GCA_905479845.1 uncultured Flavobacteriales bacterium | reverse complement strand
TTCGTCCCCGTATTAATACCTGTTTTTCCACATTCCGTTAATTATGCCGATTAATATCAAATATTAACTGTAATTTCCCCTAACATCACAAAACACTGATCTCATGGAAACCTGGAAAATTGTCCTCATAATTGTTGGCGTGCTTGCACTTTTAGTAGCCGCTTATTTTATTCTTAAAACCTTTGTTCGCGAAGTGAAAAAAGTGCGTCATTTGAATTTACATCGAAGAGGTTTAACTCAAATGCCAGCTGTTCCTTTCATCTTAACTGAAACCATTTCGGCAGCAGTCAAACTCAACCGTCGCGCCCAAGAGAATAAAATGGCGAAAGAGGGACTTAACCATGAATATACACTAGATAACACAAAACGATCAGCTTATACATTCATGTATGACACGGCCGAAGTTGATCCTGGAAAGAAAGATAGAGACGCGCTAATCCACCGTCTATCAAACACCAATGAATCTGTTTTTCTATCGCAAAACGTGCTAAAGAAAAATCTGGAGCAAGCTTCTCATCAACCTAAAACTACGAGTATTCATTTTAATGAGTTGTTTCTAGAAGACGCTGAGCAATTTGCTATCAGCTGGACCAATTTTGGAGCACTCAGAACAAACTCCCTTCCGAACCAAAAAATATACGCCTCTATCTTAACAGACCCAGATGCAGCTTCCGAGCAGTTCTGGCCGATGATCGCCAATCATGGATTAGCCTATAATCTGTTGATTCTACAAAAGGTAAATGAGTCAAATGTTGATGAGGCTAAAGAGATGTTTGACTCAGTTTGGGATGAGATAGCACCTATATATTATGGTAATAACTTATTCGCTATTGATTTACGCATATTCTCTAAATGGGACACGTCAAAAGTTAAAAACTTTGATCGATGGACACCAGGAAGTTACATACTGCTGAAGCAAGACCCGGCTACAAAGAAAATAACTCCGATTGCCGTTTACGTATCTGCTAAGAATGAGTTAAACGCTCAGATATTTACACGAAAAACAGCTACAGACACCGCTTGGATTTGGGCGTTAACAGCAGCACGAACATCCGTAACAGTTTATGGTATTTGGCTTGGTCACGTTTATCACTGGCACATTGTTTCCGCTCCAATGCAGATGACCTTGTTCAATGAAGTGAAAGAATCACATGCACTTCGAAAATTGCTTGATCCACAATCGAAATCATTAATAGGATTCGACGCCGCCCTACTCCTACTCTGGAAAACCATTGGGCCTCCGACTTCGTTCTCTTCACCTGACCTGTTTTTGGAATTAACCAATGAATTTGCAACAGGGCGCAATTTCTTCGATGACGATCCAAAAGTGACCTTGGAAAAATTCGGAATTATAGAAAGTGACTTTACAGTTTCAGAGCCTTGGGATCAATATCCAATTGCAGGAGATTTGCTTAAAATCTGGGACATTTCGGAGAGATTTGCAAAACAATTTGTTAAAGACACTTACACTTCAGATAAGGAAGTTTTCGATGATACTCAATTGCAAAACTGGATAAAACAATCAGCGAATCCAGCACAAGGAAATGTGAGAGGGCTTCCAAACATGGATAACAGAGAAAATTTAAAGGATGTTCTCTCAAGCTTGATCTATCGTGTTGCAGCTCACGGAAACTCTCGTCAATTAAACTCTTTGAGTGATGCACTCTGTTTTGTTGCCAATTACCCGCCATGCCTTCAAGATGCAAGAATTCCTGCCCCAACGGAAACAATCGACAAAACTCGAATGCTTCACTATTTACCAAACACAGGTACAATTGGAGAAATGATGACTTTCTATTTCATCTTTACTTACTCGGTACCATACAATCCACTAATTCCGCTTTTCGGTGTGCGTGAAGACTTATACTTCGACGATCCAAACGACCCAAGAAATGGTGCGCTTATCGAATTTCGTGAGGGAATTCAAGAATTCATTCGAGAATACGACCCTGAAGCTTCAATGACGCATCAGTGGCCAGCAAGCATCGAAACTTGATCAGTTTTTGATAATCGGCTGTGCAAATTGAAGTCCATTCTGCTTGATTATTAACAAGTAGAATCCAGAAGGTAGATCGAGATTAACCGTATGAGTTTCAGATAAAATTTCAGAGGACTGGATCATTAATCTTCCATTGAGGTCGACGAGTGAATAGCTGTATGATGATCCTTCCTTCATTTCAATATTGAGTACATCATTTACAGGATTAGGGAAAACACTGAATCGTTGATCGCTAAGTTCTGACAACCCGACTCCAGATACTGTGAAACAAGCGGATGTATCGCTGCAGTTGTTTACAGTTGTAACTAGTGCGTAATCTCCGTTTTGAGTCGGTGTAAACGTTTGTGTAGTCACTCCAGCAGAACTCGGAGGGAGTGTACATTTCAACCACTCGTAGCTTGCACCATTGATATCAGCCGAGTAACTTCCATCGCCATTATCCGTTACTGTAGATGTTACATCCGTAATTGTTAAATCCAATGTAACAAGCGAATCACAACCATTTACTGTTGACAAGTTAGCCGTGTAAATACCAGTTGATCCATAGGTTGCTCCATTCGCATCCCAAAAATATGAACCACACTCGCCTACAGTGCTTGAA
>CAJQOB010000248.1 GCA_905479845.1 uncultured Flavobacteriales bacterium | reverse complement strand
ATTAAATCTAAATGCTGAACAATGAAACAGCATTGGGTTAGAAAATTGGCGGGATGATTCCTTATTTCTTTTCATTATAGAACATGCATTTTGCAGTACAGATAGAACCTGTTTTAGATTGGGTTTTATTCGATTGGTACTAATATTAATGTGTGCGCTCATCATTATTTGATTAGGATAATGTTATCTCACCCTAAGAGTGATTGCGGTATGATTAAGGTTCAAGTTCTTTGAACAGATCGAATTAGGCATGAGCCTTACATACGAAGGCCATGCCGTCTAAAGCAAATATGCAAAATAGAATTATGAAGAATACAGCATTAATAACAGGAGCAAGTAGCGGAATAGGAAAAGAATTAGCAACTATTCACGTGGAAAAAGGCGGCAACCTCATCTTAGTAGCCAGAAATCAGGACAAACTAAATGAACTTAAAACTGAATTAGAAAAAAAACATAAAGTACAAGTAACCATAATCCCTAAGGACTTAAGTCTAATAGGAGCTGCTAAAAAGTTGTTCAATGAAATTCAATCTTTAGATATCCAGGTTGATTATTTGATGAACAATGCAGGTATTGGTTTAGTAGGAAAATTCCATAAACTTTCATGGGAGCGGCAGATGCAGATGATTAATCTTAACATGGTTGCAATCACTGAGTTGACCTATCTTTTTTCACAAGGAATGGTAGCAAGTAATCATGGAAAAATACTTAATACATCTTCAACTGCTGGTTTAATACCAGGACCATTACAAGCCTTATATTTTGCCTCTAAGGCGCATGTGTCCTCTTTTAGCAATGCCATATCAGAGGAGCTATATGACAAAAACATCACCGTAACTGCATTATTACCAGGTGCAACCGAAACAGGTTTTGCAAAAACATCAGGCGTTGATAAGACTTCTATATATAATAACCCCACTTCAGCTCGAAGTGTGGAGGAAGATGGATATAGTGCAATGCTTAAAGGCAAACTAAATGTAATCTCAGTATCATCAAGATTACAAAAGATGCAATTATCCATTGTACGGTTTTTCCCGAAGAAAAAGATTCTACAGCAAACAAGAAAAATGCAGGAGCAAAAGTGAAAAATGAAAAACAAAATCGTAACAAAAGCGGCTAGAGATGAATCTCTAACCGCTTTTTTATGAATAGTGGAAGGTATGCTATACTTATAGATGAACTGGAAACAATTCTTCAACTGAATTGCTAATTAATTCCAAGACAGAATCATCTTCGGGTTTATTAAATTCTTCTATTGTAATTTTGGTTTGATTATAGAAAAAGTTGTAAACATCTCCCTGACCAAGAAGCTGTTGCTCAAAAGCTCCCAATACTCCCTCTGTAAGATAATGACCATCTTGTACTCGGTCAAATTCTAACGTGTCTGTTGCGCCAGCACTCACAGTTGAAAACGCCATCTCATTCGACGTACCAAAAAAATTGCTGCTACCATCATAGCAACCATCCCAAACGCTTACATGAACATCCTTCGTTGGATTATCTGTAATGGCACTGACAGCTCCATGATGATTTACCTGAATCCGGTACCATACATCTTCATAATTGCCCAGATTTGCACACGAAGATACGGCTGTAAATTGGTTCGAGGTAGTTCCATTATCGGTATTGGACCAAGGTGTTAGTTTACACGTTGTCGTGACTGGTAGTAATGCGATGGTCATGTTATCGTGACATGCGGAACTTTGAGCTAAGCTGTTTAACGAACAAAGACCTATGATGAGATAAGCAAGGAAAAATAAGCTCAATGAATTTTTTTCTTTTTAAGATGCAAGATCTATTTATTTTATTCAACTCAAACATAAGGCTAAACGCCTCGAAATAAATAACTCATCAAGGTGATAATTCATAAACACCCGATTGAGTGAATTAAAAATATAAAAGCAAAATTCTATACTAACGTTTTCTTTCAAACACTCATGCGTATCATGTCGTAATTCTATAAGTATTCATAAAGAGAATTTGATTTGTTCGAAAAGCCACAAACTAGGACAGATGATCAACTAAAGGATTAAAATTTTATCCAGAGATTTCAAACGTTGACCAATTACCTAAGAATCGAGCAAACTATTCTACATCAAGCGTTTAGTGTACTAACTAGCGTAGTACGCAAAGAAATAGCCAGGATTTTCATCCTAGCTACTTCTGATTACTCGAACTACCTAACTACAAGTGCTTTTAAATACTCATCCACCGCACCTACTAAACTATACCTAAACTTGACTACTTATGTTATTGTTGAACTAGCCAAAGTGAGGCGCAGTATCTAAAACACCTCATCAATGTCAAAAAATTCTGAGGATTAGATATCACTCTTAATGGTGGTAATATTCAATTACACCCGAGATGGTCAATTTGATAGTTGTAATTACGTCGTTCAGACGTAAATAAACAATTTCTTTAAAGTATTTGTTGTTAAATGAGGAGAGTGTTCTCTCAAGTCTGTCCAAGGTTAAAACCCATAACTTTGAACAGCAATGAAAGAGTTTACAAAAGAAGAGCTTGCTGATATTCAAGTAAAGTTTGCCGAACAGTTCCGAACAGGGCAGTCGGTATTTGGAAAAGGAGGAGCCTTAGCACCGATATTTAAGGAGTTTTTAGAGACTGCTTTGGAAGCAGAGCTGGAAGAACACTTGGACAGTACCGAACGTTCTTCAGGTAACAAGCGGAACGGTCACAAGAGCAAGCGAGTCAAGACCTCAGAGGGAGAGTTGGAGATTTCCACTCCACAGGATCGTAATAGCAGTTTCGATCCTCAGATAATCAAAAAACGTGAGCAGATTTTAGCGGATAGTCTGGAGGATAAAATTATCGGAATGTACTCCTTGGGGATGAGTTACCGAGACATTGGAGCACATATCGAGGATATGTACGACATGCAACTCTCACCTTCGGTACTCAGCGAGATCACCGATCGAGTTATTCCTAAAATCAAAGCTTTGCAGTCTCGCCCATTGGACTCCGTTTATACGATAGTTTGGCTGGATGCAATGCACTATAAAGCCCGTGAAGATCATCAGGTTCGTACCCGAGCTGTGTAAAATGTCATCGGTGTTGATACCAATGGATATAAAGATGTACTTGGGAGTTACATCTCAGAAAGCGAAGGAGCGAACTTCTGGCTTGGAGTATTGACTGACCTAAACAATCGAGGAGTTCAGGATATTTTGATTGCTTGTACCGATAATTTGAAGGGGTTTTCGGAAGCGATTCTTTCGATCTTTCCCAAAACGGAAGTTCAGACTTGCATCATTCACCAGATCCGCAACTCATTAAAGTATGTGGTATCCAAGGATCAAAAAGAGTTTATGGCAGACTTGAAGCTAGTCTATAAGGCTGTTAACAAACAGACTGCCGAAGATCAACTCCTGTTTCTTGAAGAAAAATGGGGCAAAAAGTATCCTGCCGTAATCGACTCCTGGAACAACAACTGGGAGAAGCTCTCTACCTATTTTGACTACGCGGAACCGATTAGAAAAATCATCTACACCACAAATACTGTGGAAGGGTATCACCGCCAAATACGCAAGTACACTAAAACTAAAGGTGCTTTTACTTCAGACATGGCACTGATGAAGATGATCTATCTGGCAACGCAACGGATAACAAAAAAATGGTCATCACCGTTACAAAACTGGGCATTGACCATTCAACAATTAAAAATTAAATTTGGAGATAGAATTAAACTTGATTTAGAATCGTGATTTTCACAAATCACGAGCCTCGGACAGAAATGAGAGAACACTACCTAAATGAGTTTATTGACAACCCAAAAAAGTTCAATTATTCTGGGAACATCTAAGCGCCTGAATTACCAATTCCATTCTAATATTTTTACCAGAGTCCTTACGCAAGTCAAATAACGAATACAATTTTTTCAAAGACGATCG
>CAJQOB010000247.1 GCA_905479845.1 uncultured Flavobacteriales bacterium | reverse complement strand
GAACACGCGTAAATTTGAAGGCAATTGCTTATTCCAAAAAGCGTTCGTATCGTAGAAGAAACTGACGTCACCAGTAATCGATACATTACATACATTTGGGCTAGACAAAGCGACACCACTAGCAGTACTCGTACTTCCATCGATCCCACTTGTTCCTCGATTGGCAAAATAGCGAAGGGAGGGAGTCGGATCGTATAATTGGCAATAGCGAACAACAGAACTGTTTGCCATGTGCAAATGCGCATTCTCTGGAACATAGTCCAGCAATGTTTCAAATACGGACAGATCTGAATATGGAATTGTTTCAAAAAACGTGGGCAACTTCTCTTGGTTCAAAAAGTCGCGCTGTTTCCACAATGAACCAAAATTCGATTGATTTCGATCCAAGTTCATCGACAACAGCATCTCCACAAAATTTGAAGGTGCCGTATCAAAAGAATGTGTCAGTTTCCGATAGGTATCCATTTCAATGAATTCGTGTCCTGCCTTCCAATGTGCCTTAATTGGAGCATTTCTCAAAAACTGCTTAATTCGTTTCGAAATGATTGCCCCACCTAAAGTGATCAACAAATCGGGTTGATACTTTTCGATCTCTTCATCCGAAATTCCTGCAAGCGTTCTATCGATGCAGTGTACCCACCGCTGATTCGTTAAATTGGAAGTATTCTCCACTAAAACGGCTATCGAACTGTCGTTGCACAAATCAAAAAGACCATTTTTTAGCGCTAAATCTCGATCGTGTTGACCTATCAAAATCATTTTCTTCTGAGAAGAATTCCAAATTTCCTTTAAGGCTTCTTTTGATCCATCAACCAGTGTTAATTGCTCGGACCTACGTTCAATTTCCGCTTCCATACTCCATTCAACTTGCCGCTTACCATACAAGGGTTCTTCCAAAGGAAGATTGAAATGAATTGGACCTTTCCAAGTGTTTAATCCTGCCTTAAAAGCCAAATCAACTTCATTGGAAATAGTATCGTGATCGAGAAATTTAGAGATCGTAGTTTGATATCGGATGTGGTTTCCATAAGCACCTTCTTGAACAATCGTTTGACCATCACCGTGATTCACCCACTCCGATGGTCGATCCGCAGACATCACAACAATTGGAACACATTGATAGTAAGCTTCTGCAACAGCAGGAAAATAATTCAACATAGCTGAGCCAGATGTACAAACCAACCCAACAGGAGATTTGAGCTCTTGAGCCATTCCTAGGGCATAAAAAGCAGCACTTCGCTCATCATGAACAACGATTGTTTCCAATGCGGGATGTTCATCAATGGCAATCACCAAAGAAGCATTTCTTGAACCTGGAGAACACACAACGTGCGTCATACCGTTACGAATGCATGAATGAATGAAAGTTGTAACGTGTTCTTTATCTGATGTCGTAATTCGCATATCTGCCTATCTACGTTACAAAGCTAGGAGTTTTCGAGAATGTCAAGTAGCGTTCTGGATTTATTTTCAGTTTCCTCCCACTCTTTCATTGATTCAGAATCTTTGGTAAATCCTCCTCCGAGATAGAGAAAATATTCCTGATCCAAGTATTGAGCGCACCTCAGGTTCACAAAAAGTTTAGTCTGCTCACCTACAATTCCAATGCATCCGGCATACAAACTTCGGTCGTGGTCTTCAATAGAATTGATCAACTCAATTGCTTCTTTTCGAGGTAATCCGCTTACAGCTGGAGTCGGGTGCAATTTATCAGCAATAACAATTGGTTCTACTCCTTTCATGGAAAACTCGAAATTCGTTTCTAGATGTTTCACTGGACCGGCAACCCGATCTTTTGGTCCATCCTTTGAAATTGACTTCAGAGATAGGCTTTCAAGTTGACTTTCAATAAAATCAGTTACAAACTGCTGTTCAAACTTCTCTTTTTCACCCCATGTTGAGTTATCATGAGTTTTCTTTGTCCCCGCTAATGCAACGGTCTCACCTTTATCACCATCACACGTAATCAATGTTTCTGGTGTAGCTCCGATCCAGGTACCGAAGAAATCACTTGAAATCAGATAAACGAAAGCCGATGGATATTTCTTTTGCAAGGCTTCAAATACCTCATCAGTATTTTTTTCTGAGGGGTGCGATTTTACTCTTGAAAAGATAGCCTTTGAAAGCCCATTTTCCTGAATTTGCGTTATGAACTTCTCGGCTTTATCCAAATAGACTTCCTTCGAATAGCACTTTGGTGTTTCAGTAGGGAGTCTACTCAGTGAAATCGCATTCTCCTGAAAAACATACGCTTTGGTCTTGTCAAAATTGGAAACTACAAACCCCTCCTTAACATCAGAGAACTCAACAGGCACAAAAGCTCCAAGCTTCTCGTCAACACCTTCAAAGGGCAAGCTATATTTGAGTTTATACGCCAATTAGCTTCGTTCAATAATCATGACGGTCAAGCGTCCAGTACAAACGAGTTTTTCAGTCGCTTCATCTCTGATGTCCACGCTCCAAACATGTGTTCGTTTTCCTGCATGAACCACAGTCGCTTTGGCGCGAACACTTCCGGATTTAACAGCTCCAACGTGATTCGCATTTATTTCAAGTCCAACTGGAGCATATTTATCTGTATCAATCAACAAAACAGACCCCATCGACCCCATGGATTCAATTAAAGCCGCACTTGCACCACCGTGCAATAACCCCATTGGTTGGTGAGTTCGATGATCCACAGGCATTGTAGAAATTACGTAGTCATCACCAATTTCAACACATTGAATGCCCAATGTTTCCATCATGGTATTTCTGTTCATCCCATTGACTAACTCGAGCGGCACTTGTTTCAATTTCATGATATAAATTTAAGCTTCAAAAGGGATTTAACAACAATTGACCGTTGATGATTGATAGTACAACTTGATTATTTCAACGTGAATTCTTCTAATTTTGATCTATGATTCAGGAAAATTTCAATTTGC
>CAJQOB010000246.1 GCA_905479845.1 uncultured Flavobacteriales bacterium | reverse complement strand
GATGTAATATCTTGATAATGAACCGACTGACCAAATGAGAAAATTGGAACGAAGAGCAGTAGTAGACAGAAATTTTTCATGGCAATTGTTTTTTGAAAAGTGTACAGTTGGAATTCAAATGTGTTCAATTGTTAATTTATTAACGTTATTTTATTTATTTAACTTTAGTTTTATTAACTAACAACCTATATTTGTCGGCTAAACGAAAAATCATGACACCAGATTCGCTTCGCGCAATTGCTGATACAGTTGGTACTCCGACTTATGTTTACGACGCTAATGTAACCATTGAGCAGTACAAAAAGTTACATCAAGCTTTCAATCCATTGGATGTAAAATTACATTAAGCACTGAAAGCACTGAACAACATCAACATATTGCGTCTTCTCAAACAGGAAGGTGCAGGACTGGATGCTGTCTCTATTCAAGAAATTTACCTTGGGCTTCGAGCAGGCTTCGAAGCCAACAAAATCATGTACACACCTAATTGCGTTTCTTTCTCAGAAATTCAAGAAGCAGTAGAACTCGGGGTACACATCAACCTTGATAACCTGAGTATGCTGGAAAAATTTGGAAGCACTTACGGTGGTTCAGTTCCAATCTGTATTCGACTAAACCCACATATCATGGCTGGTGGAAATGCTAACATTTCCGTCGGTCATATTGATTCTAAATTCGGAATCTCCATCCATCAACTTCGTCATGTTTGCCGTATAGTGGAACATTACAACATGACTGTGATTGGATTGCATATGCACACAGGGAGCGACATTATCGATCCAGATGTTTTCATTCGCGGAGCAGAACTACTTTACGATGCGTCAGAATTATTTCCCGACCTAAAGTTTTTAGATTTTGGGAGCGGTTTCAAAGTTTCATACCAAGAAAGTGACTTGGTAACTGAAATTGAAATCATCGGGCAACGAATTGCAGAATCATTTCAAGCGTTTTGTGAAAAGAATAATCGTGACTTGGAACTTTGGTTCGAACCAGGAAAATTCATTGTCAGTGAAGCCGGAAAACTCCTTGTAACCACAAATGTTGTGAAACAAACAACGTCAACAGTATTCGTTGGGGTTGATAGCGGACAAAACCACCTTCTGAGACCAATGTTTTACAACGCACACCATGAAATTGAGAATGTTTCCAATCCGGACGGAGAGAAAAAATTGTATTCAATTGTTGGGAACATCTGCGAAAGCGACACACTTGGACACGACAGGTTACTGAATGAAGTACGCGAAGGTGACTTACTGGCGATTTCAAACGCTGGAGCCTATGGATTCTCCATGAGCAACCAATATAATGCACGCCTGCGTCCTGCCGAAGTCCTCATCTTCAATGGTGAAGCTCGTTTAATCCGAAGAAGGGAAACACTCGAAGATTTAACTCGAACTGAAATCGAACTTCCAGAATTATGCGTCACTGAATCTGAGTCAGAATTAGCTGAAATTGGTTAGTTTTAAGAAAAAACGATGGCCGAAATAATAGGAATTGGTGGAGTTTTCCTCAAGTTTAAGGACCCCACTTCGATGCGTGAATGGTACAAATCCGTCCTAGGAATGCAAACGAACGATTACGGTGTTCTGTTTGAATTCAATGGCAATCATTCTCCAAACAAAGGACAATTGCAATTAGGAACGTTCGAAGCTTCTACTGATTATTTTGGAGATGAGTCCCAGCAAGCAATGATCAACTTCAGAGTAGATGATTTAGCTGCATTTGAAATTCTCCTGAAGGAAAAAGACGTAAACATTGTCGACACTTTGGAAGAGTACAGCTACGGCAAATTTCTCCACATCGAAGACCCTGAAGGAAACAGAATTGAACTTTGGGAGCCTGTTCATGACGGATTCACTGAAAGTGACGAACCAAAGGTTGTAATGAGATGATTGGATGATATCAAATACCAAAAGCAATCCTAACTCGGAGCGCTCCAAAAATCAAGCAATCCAAGAGGCGCGAGCCAAATACAACCTAGCTACTTCAAATTCGTGAAGAAACGTTCCAAGTTTTCGTTCTTAACAAGATCATCGTCTCCAAGAACAAGAACGCGCTTGCATTTGTTCTTATCAACCCACATACGAAAGCTATTAATTGCAACTTGTAATGTTCCGTTGATATCAATTTTCTGTGTTGGGATGTGTTTGCGATCAAATACAGAGTAAACTTCACCAATGTCTCTACGAATATCTTGATTTTCGTTGATTAGAAGAAGTCCGTGTGGTTCTTGATCCTCACCAGGCTTAAATTCATAAGAAACCGTTTCAATTCCTTTTGTTTCAGCCCATTCTGTTAAGTATTCGGAGAATTTCCCTCCGTCTTTTAGGTATATCGTCTCAAGTATCATTCTTCACTTTATCTAGTAGGCTCAGTTCCAAGTAGCTTTTCCCTAAGCGACCGCAAATATAACCAATTCAGTTAAACGTATGAACGGAATAACAATATTCGCACCAGAAATTTAACGCTTCACCCGATAAAACTGTCAACTCGCAGAATGAATCTTCAAAAAAGACAATTAGCTACCGTACTCCATAAGGTAGGCTTTAAGGAAAGGATTGAGATCTCCATCGAGCACTGCATCTACGTTTCCCGTCTCATGAGCAGTACGAACATCCTTGATCAACTTGTACGGATGAAGGACATAATTTCGAATTTGTGATCCCCACTCAATTTTTTTCTTTGCGTCCTCAATTTCTGCACGTTTTTCCATTCTTGCGCGGTACTCGAGTTCGTATAGTTGCGACTTCAGTAATTGCATCGCCTTTTCCTTGTTGG
>CAJQOB010000245.1 GCA_905479845.1 uncultured Flavobacteriales bacterium | reverse complement strand
TCCTTAAAATGGAACTTACAGCTAGTCTCGTCTGGAAATTCCTCTAAAAATCGTAGTATGTTCATCTTGCTTTTTTATTCAAAGCAACAACTCTACTTCGGAATCAATTTACGTTCTGGTATTTTGCGGGGGAATCAGATTACCCTATGATAAGAAAGCTATTTTTTGACTTTTTCCGCCCTAATTCGACTCAAGCTTTGCTGCGTAATCCCAAGGTACGAAGCGATGTGATAATTTGGAGTGAATTGTTCGATATCTGGGTATTCTGTGAGGAACAGGTCATACCTTTCCTGCGCAGTGAGTTGCAATTGGTTCAAGATTCGCTTGTGCAAACTTACTACATGTCGTTGCAAATTTGTTCGTTGAAAAGATTCAAGCTCTGGGAATTTAGAAAAGATTTCATCCAATTCCTGAGAGTTGAACTCTATTACTTTTGAGTCGGTTACGCACTCAATGGTGAGTGTCGCGAGTTCATCGTTATAGATGGCTATGAAATCACTAATCCACCAATCTTTGATAGCGAACTGTAAGGTATGCTCCTTTCCGTTTTTATCTAAACAATACGAGCGTAAGCAGCCGTCCGTGACGAAATAAGTATTCTTCGCAGTTTGCCCTTGCCTGATGAGTAAATCTCCTTTGGGAATTGTCCTTTCTTTCGATATAGAAACAATGTATTTCTCAGCTTCGGAGCTGAGAGCAATACTGCTTTTTATTTTGGTGATTAAATCTTTCAAATTATGAGTTGCCGTTAATGTATACATTTCGAATGTACTACTTTTCCAAACTATTTCATCATTCTCAGTTTCAACACTTCCTGATATTGTTAAGTCCATAGTTTCTATTACTTTTAAAATAAAAAAGCATGTACGTACAAAGAAGGTTCAACTTTAAAAGTGTGATTATTTGGACGAAAAAAGAGATTATTTTCTTCTTTCTTTTCGCTTCTGGAGTAACCGCATTATATGAACTCTTAGATATTAAGTGGTTGCAAGTTCCTTTAGCGCCAGTGGCGTTGATTGGTACCGCCGTGGCTTTCATGGTTGGTTTTCAAAATAATGCGGCTTACGATAGAATTTGGGAAGCCAGAAAAATTTGGGGAGGAATTGTGAATACATCTCGAACATTGATCATTACTGTAAAAGACAGTTTTCACATGCATCGAAAGGGAGAGTCCGATAGTGAAAAAGAAGAATTGAAGATTATTACCAATCGACACATTGCCTGGCTAACCGCATTGCGCTATGCAATGAGAACAAAGAAGGAATGGGAAACATCTTATCAAGAGGGAAAGAAGAAGATGCAGTTCACATACAATATTCCCGAACGAAAGACAACTTTGGCAGAAGAGTTGGAGCCTCTTTTGACAAAGGAAGAATTTGACTACGTAATGTCGAAAGACAACAAGCCCAATGCACTCATCAGTTTACAATCGAAGCATTTGAGAGAGTTGCGAAATCAGGATAAATTGTGGGATTTTAGCTTGTTAGAATTGCAAGGAATGTTGCAAGAACTAACGGCATTGCAAGGGAAATCAGAGAGGATTAAGAACTTCCCTTATCCGAAACAATACGGAAGTATTGGGTACCATTTCGTCCATATTTTTATGTGGTTATTGCCCATGGCCATCATTCCTGCATTTGCTAAAATGGGATTTGAAATGAGCACTTCGCACCCTTGGATAAGTGATTACTTCGTATGGCTCAATATCCCGTTTACGGTGATTGTAATTTGGGTATTCAACACCATGCTAAGAATTGGTTTGGCAGGAGAAAACCCATTCGAAGGTTCGCCAAATGACGTTCCAATTTCCAATATTTCTAGAGGAATTACGCGGGATATTCTACAAATCATTGATGAGGATTCAGCAAATATTCCAAACCAGTTTGAGAACACGAATTTTATTCAGATGTAATAAGTTCGGAGGTTGAAATTCCTTATTAGAATCACTTAAGCTCTCATATTTATCGTTCAGTTGAACTCTTTGATGTTAAATTTAAAGTAAAACGAAGTTCTGTTCGTCTTCATGAATATGGAGACGACATTATCTATAGAAATGGCTGACGATTTAGAGAAACGCGAGAATGAAAATTCAATCACTACTGCCATTAAAAAGTATGGAGCTCAAATTGGTGGGTTCATTAAATCCAAAGTAAGCAATAGTGATGAAGCTCAAGATATTCTTCAAGAAGTTTGGTATCAGTTAAGTAGATTAACCAACCTTCAGGACATAGAGAATATGAATGGGTGGCTACATCGCGTTTCCAGAAATAAAATAACTGATTTTTACAGAAAAAAGAAGCCAGTATCGCTTGAAAAAATGACTGATTCCGAAGACGAAGGAAATTTCTCTTTGAAAGAAGTTCTACTCATGGACACAAGTAATAATCCTGAATTGGAAGTCTTTAAGGAATTGTTTTGGGACGAATTTGAGAAGGCCTTGGACGAGCTTCCTGAGAAGCAAAGGGAAGTCTTTGTGTGGAATGAGTTGGAAGATCAAACCCTACAAGAGATAGCTGATAGGCTTGAGATAAGTGTGAAAACGGTTATTAGTCGCAAGGGCTATGCGGTAAAATATTTACGCGGTAGGCTCGAGTATCTCTACAATGAATTGAATGATTAAGAATTAAATTAAAACGAAGTCATGAATAAATTTAGAAAAAAGAAACCGTTATTCTTTCTATTAATACTGGCTATGGTATTCGTATTACCAGTGGTAGTTATGCTGCTTTGGAATGCGATTCTTCCTGACGCAATTGGGGTCAACACCATCAATTATTGGGAGGCTCTGGGAATTTTCATTTTAAGTAAAATCCTGTTCGGTGGATTTGGTCCGGGGCGCAGATCTCATAAAATGAATCACAGAAAGGCGAAAATGAAAGAGCGATTCATGGAAATGGATGAGGAAGAAAAATCAGCATTCAAAGAAGAATGGAAAAAGAGATGTAAAAGGGATTAGTAATAGATTTCTCATGAAGCCCAATAACCTTAGTGTTGTTGGGCTTTTTTCGTTTCTCATAAAGTCGAAATGAGATGTTTTGGAAAAAGTGGGAATCATTTAAAGTAAAAATGAAAGCCATCCGTCTTCCTAAGTATAAGAACAAATTAAACTTAAAATAAAAGAAGATGAAAATTTCAATTTTTAGAAGTGTGTTAATAGGACTGTTAGTAGGACTCCTCCTTTTTGTAGCTGCAAGACTCGTTTTAGTACTATTGCTTGTTGGAGCAATTTTCAAATTGTCAGGTAAGGGCAAATGGAGAAGAAAACAGTGGAATGAACGACGAGTGGTATTCATGGAAAATGTTCGAGGAATGAACGACGAAGAGTTCGAGGATTTCAAACAAGATTTTGAAGGAAATCACAACTGCCATTCTAAGTACAAATTCAAAAACGCATAATTATGAAAAACGCAAGAACAAAAATAATTGTCGGACTTGTAGCCTTTCTAACAGCTGGATCCTTGTTCGCAATCAAAGGCAAAATGATGCATCACAGAGGAATGCATCACAAAAAGGCAAATGTCGAAAATTGTCATGGGATGCAGCATGATGCAGATGTCAATAAGAAATCTAAGAATCATCATGAGCGCGCAGCACCATACGAAAACAAGAGCAAGAAGGAATCTACGGAGAAGTAGACCAAGAATTAAAAAGCTTCATCAATTTGATGAAGCTTTTTTGTTTTCAGTACTCACGGGTGATATTCTAGGCTCCCATGGATAAAATCACATTTCCTCTTTTTCTTCCAGTGTCCACATATGCATGAGCATCTTGGATTTGATCAAGAGGGTACACGCGGTCGATAATCGTAGTTAATTTGTTTGATGCAAGCATATCTCGAATTTGAATCAAATCTCTCATTCGTTGTTCCTCTTTGCGCATTCCAGTTGCGGCAAATTTCAATTTCTTTTTTGAGAAGGGTGAAACGATCATCATTTTAAGCAAGGTAGAAAATGTCAGAACAGGAGTTAGAAATACACCTCTCTTACTTAAGTGCTTCCTCGAATCGCAGTAAGACAATTTACCTACGGTATCAAAGATCACGTCAAATTTTTCTGAGCTTTGATCCAGTTCATTTTTTGAATAGTCCAAGACCTTATCTGCACCTAAATCTTTTACGAGGGCTTTGTTTATCGTGCTACACACTCCAGTTACTTCAGCTCCGAAGTGCTTAGCAAGTTGAACGGCTGCAGTTCCAATACTTCCAGATGCTCCGTTGATCAACACCTTTTGTCCCTTCTTAACCTTGACTTGATCTGTAAAGAAGGCGAGAGCGGTACATGCTCCATCCAGAATTCCTGTAGCCTCCTCAGGACGTACGTTCTCAGGTTGGTGAACCATTAAGGCATGAAATGGTAAACAGATGTATTCTGCGTATGCGCCGCAGTTTAGCCCTGTTTCTGCCATCACTCGATCGCCTACTTTAAAGTTGGTAACCTCAGATCCAACGGCCTCAATTGTTCCTGAAAGATCGGTTCCTGGTGTTTTAACTTTTGGTTTTGTCAACCCTATAAAGAGACGCCCAAAATATGGAGTTCCCAAACGCATAAATGTGCTGGCTGCTGTAATTGAAGTCGCGTGGATTTTAATGAGGACTTCATCCTGCTTCGGAGTTGGTTTCTCTACTTCTTTGATTTGAAGAACTTCAGGTCCTCCATATTTATTTGCTATAACTGCTTTCATAACTTCGTGTTTTAATTATGAAGCAAAGGTGGGGTGATTAATTCCTTGAATCGTTCCAGATTGTAAATCGGAACAAAGTTGAAAATCAGAACTTATTCATTCAATTGGTTCCAGTAGGCTTTTGGTGTGATCCCCATTTTCTTTTTAAAGAAGGTGTTGAATACCGTTTTGGAATTGAATCCACTATCATACGCCATTGCCAATAATGTTAATTGATGCGCAGTGTCTGTTGCCAGTTTAAGCTTGAAATTTTCCAAGCGATAGGTATTCACATGGTCCGAGAAGTTTTGATTCAAGCCTTCGTTGAGCAATTGCGACATGTGATTCGGAGGCAGGTGCATGTAGTCAGCTAATGATCGCAATGTGAGTTCTGGATTGAGGTACAATTGGTCATCTTCCATTAAGTCATTCAAGCGCTTTTTGTAACGAAGTAGTTCTTCTTCTGTGAACAATGATTTCTTGTATTTGCGGTCTTTTTCCGTTGATTCACTTTCTATATGATCACCGAGAATTCCTGAAATAGATTTCTTGAAATCGGGTAAATGGTGAAGTGGTTTCGCCAAGGGATCAGTTGGGAGGAGCAAAACGAGTGGGAAATGACTGTCAATCGCTTTTTTGAGGTACTCTAGTGCCGTGTCTAAGTTGTTGAGTTGGGCATGACAGAGAATTAGAAAATTCAGTGCATTTCCAGCCGATGGTGTTTCAAGGAACGATTCCAATTGCGAAATACCCTCTTCGGCTTTAGCATTGTTTCCCATCATCACATGTGAAATTGTTGTACCACCCAGTTTTGCGAGAAACCCTGTATCATCATCGGGCAGTCCATCGAAATAAGCCAAGCCTTCTTCTTGTCGTCCAGAAAGTAGGTAGCAAGCACCGATGTCCACAACCGGGAAAGGCAATTCTGGTTGTAGGTCCAAACTACGTTTATAGTAGGGAAGAGCAGTATCATATTGCTCCATCATATAAAACAGAAACCCTTTGTAATTAATATTGACAGATGAAAATGGAGCTATTTCAAGTGCTTTTTCGAGGTATTTCATCGCTACATCTAGCTTCCCTTCCAATGTCAAGAAATTAGCCATAGTGATGTACATGCTGTCTATTGGTCGAATGCTCAAGGCATTGTTGAGGTGCACGTACGCTTGTTTCAAATCCCATTTTTGCCAACAACTAATCCACGCGAGATTTAACTGTGTTTCAGGAAGGTTTTCTCCAAGCTTAATTGCTTTTTCCAAGAAAGGTTGGGCCTTCATAAAACCTTCGTAGGCTGGAATGATTCCCATGGTCCCCATATACGTGTACCCCTGGTTGATATCAAGATAGGGCAACGGGAAGTCGGGAGATTCTGTGATAACATCTTCAAATATAGAAATTGCTTTGAGCGTATTGCTGTAATCCAATTTCATCAAGTAATAGCGTCCTTTCAGGTATTTTTTATACGTTTCAAAAGGGACATTGTAGGAGTCAACCAAGTGCTCTTTCAATTCAAAGTGACCGAGGTTTTCTCTTAGTTTGTCGGCAATTATTAAGCTGATTTCATCTTGTACAGCGAACACATTTTCCAGATTGCGATCAAAGGTCTCCGACCAAAAATGGAAATCACTTTCAACTTCAATTAACTGCGCTGTGATTCTTGCGGATGTTCCTGAAAGCCGAACACTTCCCTCTAGAATAATTGAAACCCTGAGTTGTTTTCCTATTTCAGAAATCGTGCTTTTTGTCCCTTTGAATGAAAATGAAGATGTCCTTGAAGTGACTTTGAGTTCTTGAATTTTCGCCAGCGCATTGATAATTTCTTCAGTAATTCCATCGGAAAAATACTCCGCTTCTTCATTGGAACTCATGTTCACAAAGGGAAGCACTGCAATGGATTTGTTGACTGTTGAACTCACAGACGCAATTTAGGTCTTTTGATAAACTAAAGTGATCTTCGCGGGCTATTATTTGATTGTAGTTTTCTTTATGGCAATCTCCAATTCGTTCAGTATCGCCTTTACCTTGTCTGGATAGTCTGTAATTATTCCATCTACACCGTATCCAATTAATCGTCGAGCGTCTTCTTCCTCGTTTACCGTCCAATGTATGATCAACATGTTTTTGTCTTTGCACTGATCAACTAGCTCTTGCGAAATGAGTTTGAAATATGGACCGTAAATGTCTGGAGTGAAACCTAATTCTGCAAGGTTTTCCTGAAAGGATTTTTCGTTTTCAACGAGAAGCGCCATTGTCAGCTTTGGAGCGAATCGTTTAATTGCTTTCAAGGTTTCTAGATCAAAAGATTGAAGACAAACTCTATCCGCGATGGAGTATTTCTCTACCTGATCAATTACGAGCTGAGCGAATTCCTCTGCTGATGGCTGAAACAGAGAACCGAGTTCTGGATCGCGCTTGATTTCGATGTTGTAGAACGGCTTCTTTATTGAATTGTTCATCGCAAAGCTATCAGATGCAATAATCACATCTTTGAGGAGCGGTTTAACAGCTTGTATGTTTTGTTGTTGTGGAAAGCGTGCATGTGGTCTCAATCCGACATCATATTCTTTGATTTGCTGATACGTGAGTTGATAAATGTTGTGTTCTTTCTCGTTCTTTTTAGTAATGAGTTCACCTGAAGGAGTTGTGGCTATTTCGTGAGAGAAATATGCTTCGTGAGAAACAACAACTTGTTTATCTTTTGAGATCACTACGTCCATCTCTAATGTAGCAACTCCTATTTCCAGCGCTTTTAAGAAGCTCTCAATAGTGTTTTCGGGAAGGATTCCACGACATCCTCTGTGACCTTGTAGGTCAATGCACTCAATTCTTGCCTTCCAAGTTGATTCAACTGCATTCTTTTCCATAGATTGATTTTTGAACACACGGATGCAAGTTAACGGTTTTCGTCTTTAGTGAATAAAATCAGGTTGGAATTTATGGGTATGCCACTCAGTTTTATTTGTCCGCTTCTTCCTCTAAGTACTTAACGAAATAATCCGGGAGTCCCGCTGAAGCTTTTCTCAAGTTTTCTTCGCGTTCCGCTTGATCTTTTTCTAAGGCGTACGAGTTTGAATTTCGCCATAAATAGTAAATCAGAATCTTGTTGTAGTCATCGAGTGATTCATCGTTCATCATGTCACTCATAAGTTCATGGAATCTATCGAGTTGATCTGATTCAGATAGTGCGCGTCCTACTCGACTAATTGATCCGTGGTAGTGGTTATCCGCAGGGTTGTCAACTCGAAGTGAAATCCCTATGATCAGCGATTGAATATCGATATCAAGTTCTTCCAATTCTCTAATGTAAGTTCCACGTCCTGCCCAAGCATAACTGCCGTCGCTTGCACGTTCAAAACGATCATTCATGACGTTAAGATGAGACCGTAGGAAAATTGACCATTCGAGAGCCTCTGCAGAAAGTATGGCGATATCTCGGGCATGGAACCTTGGAGATTGATCTTGGCTGCATCCACCCATTACGCGGGTCATTCTTTTCTCGTCCAATAGTGTTTTCTTCTCTTTCAATGACAGAGACTGGTAGTTTGCAGGTAAGCCGTCGTATCGACCATAATCGGCTTCTTCCAACATCACTTGAGAATTGGTGTCAACCATGCAATCTACATATTGAATCATTCTAGCGTATTTGTCGGGAAGAACACTTGTTGTGAAATCTTCCTCGAAGAAAAAAGCACGTAAGCGTTCTTTATCGCTGTAATCTGTGTATCGAGAGATCCATTTACCCTTTCTGAGATCTTCTCTGATCTTTTTGGTATCATCGAATGACCTAGATGTTTCCCCTGGATAGCCATAGATTTTGATTTTTTTCTCATCATCATAGTTGGAGTAGGCATATTCGACAAAAACGGATTTAGTGAATGTTGCCTTGGGAAAAGCTTTCTTTACTTCGTCAATTGAAGGGGAATTTTTGAGTGCTTTTTCGAGTTCTTTCGACCGATTTCCTTTAAGGCTAACCTGCCAACCGTGAGCTTGACGCTTCGATCGGAATTCACGATCAAGGTCGCATTGCATGAATTTCAAATTCAATGAATCGACAATACTTTTCAGTTGTACTATTGTCTTGGAATCATACATATACGGAGAATCGCTTTCGAATTCATCTTGAGAAATAGAGCAAAAAGGAAGCGCAAGGGCAAAGAGAATGAGGTATTTCATAGAAGTCGGTTTTAGAAGAAGGATGCAAAAATTGTTCCTTTCCATAAAGTATAACGTCCTAAACGTGTTGATGGTACACTTCAGTTAAGAAAGTCTATGGTTGTAGGTCGGTGTCTACAATTCACCCAACAGCTCCAATGTTTCTTGAGCAGCTGCTTGCTCTGCTTTTTTCTTCGAAGATCCTGAGCCACGACCGTATTCACGATCACTGATGTTTACACGTACCAAATATTTCCAGTTGGCACCGTCACTTTCTTCTTCCAGAACTTCAAATTCAATTGGTAGGCGATTTTTCTGACTCCAGATAAACAGACGCGATTTGAAATCAATTTCCTCCTCCAGAATACGGTTTAGGTTCACGTATTTTCGGAAGACGTGGCCAATGATACATGCTTGAGTAGCTTCATAGCCAGCATCGAGGTAGATCGCCCCAACAAGAGCTTCAAAAGCGTTCCCTTCGATGGTTTCCATCTTGATCGTTCGATTCTTGTTGTAACGAAGAACGTCGCCAATCTTCATGTCATGACCGATCGTTCCAAGTGTATTTCTACTTACAACCTTGGATTTGATTTTTGTGAGGTACCCCTCGTTTTCGTTCGGAAAGCGTTCGTATAAAAACTCCGCAACGATTGAATCCAAAATAGCATCTCCCAAAAACTCCAAACGCTCGTTTGAAATTTCAATTTCAGAAGTGTTCAAAATGGACTTGTGGGTTAAGGCGGTTAGAAACAGTTCTCCATTTTTTGGTGCATGACCAAAACGTTCGAGCATGAACCGCTCTATTTCTGGATCGGCCTTGGGGGGCTTTTTAAAGAATAAATTTAAAAACTTCGACAACTAAGCCTCGAATTTTTTGACAATCACTGTAGTATTGTGACCTCCGAATCCAAAAGTATTCGAAAGCGCAATATTCACTGAACGTTTTTGAGCTTCGTTAAACGTGAAGTTCATTTTTGTGTCCAATTCTGGATCGTCTGTAAAGTGATTAATTGTTGGTGGAACAATATCATTTTTCACAGCTAGAATCGACGCAATCGCTTCAATTGCACCAGCAGCACCCAAAAGGTGTCCTGTCATCGATTTTGTTGAACTAATGTTCAATTCGTACGCGTGCTCACCAAATACTTGTTGTATTGCCTTTACTTCAGCAATATCACCCAAAGGTGTTGAAGTACCATGAACGTTTACGTAATCTACTTGCGTCGGATCGATTTCGGCGTCTTCCAAAGCAGCAAGCATCGTATTTTTTGCACCCAATCCATCTGGATGTGGAGCAGTCATGTGGTAAGCATCACCAGACATTCCACCACCGATTACCTCAGCGTAGATTTTTGCCCCGCGAGCTTTCGCGTGTTCGTATTCCTCAAGGATCAAAGCTCCAGCTCCCTCTCCCAAAACAAAACCATCACGGTCTACGTCGAACGGACGAGAAGCCGTTTCCGGAGAATCATTTCGAGTTGAAAGTGCTTTCAATGCATTGAAACCTCCCATTCCCATTTCGTTAACACAAGCCTCGGATCCACCAGTTACGATCGCGTCAGATTTACCAAGACGAATGTAATTGAATGCATCGATGATTGCATTAGTAGATGACGCACAAGCCGAAACAGTCACGTAGTTAGGTCCACGAAGTCCATATTTAATGGAAATGTGACCTGCCGCGATGTCAGCGATCATCTTAGGAATAAAGAAAGGATTGATACGTGGAGTTCCATCTCCCTGGTAAAAGGCTTTTGCCTCATCTTGGAAGGTTTGAAGTCCTCCAATTCCAGAACCCCAAATAACACCAATTCGGTCTTGGTTAGGGTTGGATTCCATTAAACCCGCATCTGCCATGGCCTCGGAAGCCGCGACCATAGCATATTGCGAGAATGGGTCTAATTTCCTTGCTTCCTTACGATCGAAGTGATCTGCGGCGTTAAAGCCTTTAAGTTCGCAAGCAAAATGTGTTTTGAACGCCGATGCATCATAGCGGGTAATTTTTGCAGCTCCACTTTTTCCATTAATTAGGCCGTCCCAATATTCGGAAAGGTTATTTCCAATTGGAGTTAAGGCTCCT
>CAJQOB010000244.1 GCA_905479845.1 uncultured Flavobacteriales bacterium | reverse complement strand
TGGAATTATCCATATTCTTCGCACCTCCATGTATCTCAAAGAAACGCGCAAAATAAAGAGAAGTGCAAACTTAAAGCAACAAGTATCCAAATCGAGAGGCTAAAATGAAGAGAGGCTGCCCCTTTTGAGACAGCCCCTTTTTTGTTGATGAATCTTTTAGAAATAGGCATTTCTACCTAATGTGGTTTTCAATTTTCTTATGTACTTTGCCATACAATGAAAACACGCGAATTTTCTTCCGATAATGGTATTCAGTTCTATGCTGAGCTGAGAAGCAGAGCAGACGAATATTTCCGCGAAAATGGAATTTTACGATCAGGTAATGGTGTGATGAAATTCAAGATTATTTTCTATTTGTTGCTCGTAATCGCCAGTTATAACTTGGTGATGCTCAGTCCATCGATTGTATATTTTGCCTTTTCCTATCTGTTCTTTGCGATTTCGGTGATGTTGGTTTTCTTCAATATTGCCCACGATGCAGCACACGGAGTAGCGGTGAAAAACAAAAAAATCAACAAGGTCTTGTTCTTGATAACCTTTCAGTTTTTAGGTCAGAACCCCTTCCTCTGGGGGAAGAACCATACAGAATCTCATCACATGTATCCAAATGTAGAGGAAAGTGATGTGGACGTACTCAATGTATTTGGAATGCGAGTAACAGAGAGCGTAGAATTGAAATGGTTTCACCGATATCAGTTCATTTATATGCCGTTCTATTACATGTTTTACTCAATTAACTGGCTGTTTTTTAGAAATTTATTGTCTTTATTCAATTATACCTCCCGAACAATCTCTACGAAGATATCTGTGAAAGAAACAGCTTGGTTGTTACTCTTCAAAGTATGTTTTTTCTTCTACATGCTGATTATTCCAATGCTTGTTTTGCCTTTTGATTGGATTTCAATTTTGTTGGTGTTTCTGGGTTGTCAAGTAGTGATCTCATTAGTTGTTCTCTCGGTTTTAATCATTTCACACATGTCTGATTATGTGGTGCATCCAATGCCTGATGAAACCAATAATATGAATCAAAGCTGGGCGAAAATGCAATTGACGACGTGTATTGATTATGGAGTAAATAGCCGCTTCTTTCGTTGGACATTGGGCGGTTTCAACACACATGCTGTACATCATTTGTTTCCGGACGTTTGTCATGTTCACCACCGTGTATTGATTCCAATTGTTCGAGAACTCGCTGAGAAACATGATATTTCTTACATAGAATTGAGCTATCCAGAGGCTATTCGGTCACACTTCCGTTTCTTGAAGAAAATGGGCACTCCAACGCCCAATATTCCAATCGCATATTCGAAATCCTAGGAAGGGATAAATTACCGTCAGAATAAACCTTAAATTTGCTTTCGCCTGCCCAAAGCAAGGCTCAGAAATTCGATCAAAATGGAAAGAGAAATAACAAAACGAAGCGAAGGGAAATGTGAATTGTGTGGATCAACAGAGTCACTCAGTATTCATGTTGTAGCACCAAAAAATGGTGACTCAATTGATGAGTGTGCACATATTTGCGGGGTTTGTTCTTCTCAAGTGAAAGGCGAAGTAGATTTAACTCCAAATCACTGGCGTTGTTTGAACGATAGTATGTGGAGCGAGGTTGATGCCGTAAAGGTTCTGGCTTGGCGAATGTTGAACGCCTTAAAATCTGAAGGTTGGCCCAATGACTTATTGGAAATGATGTATTTGGAAGAGGATACTGAGAAATGGGCGAAGCACGGAATACCAAGCGAAGATGCACCCGTTCACCTCGATAGCAACGGAGTTCGATTGCAAGCTGGAGATAGCGTAGTTCTCATAAAAGACTTGAGAGTGAAAGGAGGAGGAAATTTTACGGCTAAAAGAGGCACAGCAGTTAGAAATATTACTCTTGTTCATGATAATGCAGAGCATATCGAAGGGAAAGTTGAAGGACAGCGCATTGTTATTTTAACGCAATACGTGAAGAAGTAAATCTGAATGAATTCAAGCATCGTTTTCACGTTTCTCTCTGGGTTGCTGTTTTACAATTACCGATGTTTTTGTACAACTTTCGAGAATCATCATGTTCAAATGCTCGTTGCTATCCTTTCAATTTTAGCGGCGGTTATTGGCTTGTTAACATTGATTCGAATGAACATTGTATTCAAAACTGGATACGGGCAATCGGATTTGCTCACCAATTGGTCAATGGGGATTTTCTTTGGGGTTATTATTTCAGCGATATTCGTGTCAGTTGTATTTCTAGTGGGGGATATCGGTCGATTCTTTGTCGCAGTTTTTGAGAAAATTTCCTCGTGTTCGATGATTTGGCCGGGCCGATCTGAATGGGTTGGTTTTATAGCTATTTTCTTTGCAATTCTGCCGGTTTCCTTATTCGTATATGGAATGGCAAGTGGAAAATACAACTTCAAAGTTCGTGATGTTCAATTGCGATTTTCGGATTTACCAAAAGCATTCGATGGTTACCGTATCGTTCAATTTTCTGACTTGCACAGTGGTAATTACGATCGATTCTCTGCAATGGAGAAGGCAACGCGAATGATTCAAGATGAAGAGGCAGATTTAATCTTGTTTACTGGAGATTGGATCAACGCGAAATCAGATGAGATAATTCCGTACAAAAAGCTATTTGCAGGTTTAACAGCACCAGATGGTAAGTTTTGTTGCCTTGGGAATCACGATTACGGAGCTCATTCAGCTTGGCGTGACTTGGAGAAATACAAATACATCGGGGATGCTGTTCGCGGGCACATTTCGGAGATGCAGTTTGAGTTACTCGACAACAAAAACGTTTCTATCAAGCGTGGGGAAGAAAGTATTCGTCTTATTGGAGTTGAGAACTGGGGAAACAATCCATTTCCAAGAAAAGGAGACTTGGACCAGGCCTTGGCAGGAGTTAGTCTTGATGAGTTCAAAATTCTACTTTCTCATGATCCAACACATTGGGACAAACGTACGCTGGAGCATCCCGAACACATTCATTTAACGCTAGCTGGACATACGCACGGAGCACAATTTGGGATTGAAACAAAGCGATTCCAATGGTCACCTGTGAAATATGTCTACAAGAGGTGGGGTGGACTCTACGAAGAGAAAAACCAATTCTTATACGTGAATCGAGGGTTAGGATTTATTGGTTACGCGGGAAGGATTGGAATGCGACCAGAGATTACGGTGTTTGAGTTAAAATCGACTGTCTGATTTTCCGATTCGCTTTGGGACTGTTTGATTATTGGAGCGCTTCGCTCTTGGATTGGTTCAGGTTTCTTGATATCATCCAACTAATCCTCTAACTTCAAAATTCCAGTCGTCCTCTTGCGCGTGGCTAAGCACAATTCACGATCATCGGCTAAAGATTGCCCATAGGAAGGAATCATCTCTTTGATTAAGTTTTGCCATTCTTTCGTTTCCATGTCTAACGGGAAGCATTTCTCGAGGAGATCTAACATCACTTGAACGGAAGTGCTCGCACCAGGAGAAGCACCTAGGAGCGCAGCTAAGGAACCATCTTGACTCGCAACGATTTCAGTACCGAATTGAAGCACGCCGTTCCCAGCATGATCTCGTTTGATAATTTGGACTCGTTGACCAGCAGTTTTCAATTCCCAGTCTTCGATTTTTGCTTCTGGAAAGTACTTTTGAAGCATTTCGAAACGATCTTCATCGGACTGGATGACTTGTTTCACCAGGTATTTTGTCAGCTTATAATTTTTGAACCCTGCAGTGAGGAGTGGCCAAATATTATGCGATTCAATTGAGAGTGGAAGGTCGAAATACGATCCGTTCTTGAGAAATTTCGTTGAAAATCCAGCATATGGTCCAAAAAGTAAGGTGCGCTTTCCGTTGATGAACCGTGTATCTAAGTGCGGAACTGACATGGGAGGAGATCCAACTTCTGCTTTTCCATACACTTTTGCTTCATGTTGATTGATTACTTCTTCATTTGAGCAAGCTAAAAACTGTCCGCTAACCGGAAATCCGCCATATCCCTCTCCAATCGGGAGATCTGTCTTTTCGAGGAGTGGAATTGCTGCCCCACCTGCGCCAATGAATACAAAATCCGTAGGAACCTTCTTCGTTTTATCGCTCGACATTTCTGTGACTTCTACTTCCCATCGCTCATTTGGTTTCCGCGAGATGTCTTCAACTTCGTGTCCAAGGAATAACTCTACATTATCCTGAGCACACAAGTAGTTAATCATTTTCCGTGTGATATCTCCGAA
>CAJQOB010000243.1 GCA_905479845.1 uncultured Flavobacteriales bacterium | reverse complement strand
AACGAAACTCGGTGTCATTGCAGATTGGCGCGAACCAAACGTGATTCGAATTGCTCCTGCCCCACTTTACAATTCATACGAAGACTGCTTCCGATTTGGACAATGCTTGGAAAACGCAATCCAATAAAGAATTCGTAATTTTAAGAAGCCGATTCGTTCAACGACGGATCAAGAACAAAAAACGATTAAATCATGTACGACGAAGCAGCTGTCCAATTGTTGATTAAGGCGAAATACGCTGGGGCAATGGCGGACACCTCTACGTACATGAACATGATTATGCAGGCTGGTGCCGTGCTAATTGGTGGAATCGTGATTTGGCGGATGAGTGCACGTTATCACAAGAAAAAAGTGGCTCAACGACAACGGAACAAATATTTTGAAACAACATATTCCCGTAACTGGAAAAGAAAATAAGCATGAGTAAAGAAAAAAGTGCAATCATTGTTGGTGCTGGATTAGTAGGTTCATTGTGGGCTGTTTACTTATCGAAAGCAGGATACAAAGTCACAATTTACGAACGGCGATCTGACATCCGTAAAGCAGAAATTTCTGCTGGAAAATCCATCAACTTGGCATTATCCGTTAGAGGATGGACTGCCCTCGATGCTGTTGGAGTAGGAGATAAAGTTCGCGACTTGGCAATTCCAATGACAGGTCGAATTATGCACAGCGAAGAAGGAGATCTTTCTTATCAACCTTATGGACAAGAGGGGCAAGCGATTTACTCAATTTCACGTGGAGGTGTAAACGCACGCATGATGGATATTGCGGAGCAAGATGGCAATGCAACCATTCATTACAATCACCACTGCAATGATGTCGATTTGGAAGCTGGAAAAGTTCAGTTGATCAATAAAGAAACGAACGAAACTGTTCACGACCAGGCTGATGTAGTTTTTGCTTGTGATGGTGCATTTTCCGCTGTTCGATACAAAGGAATGCAGAAGCTAGATCGCTTCGATTTCTCTCAAGATTTTATTGATGATGGATACCGCGAAATTTTGCTTCCAGCAAATGAAGACGGTTCCTACAAAATGGATAAAAATGCGCTTCACATTTGGCCGCGAGGTCGATTTATGTTGATTGCGCTTGCCAATGAAGATGGATCATTTACATGTACCTTATTCATGCCTTATGATGGAGGAGAGAACTCTTTCAATTCATTGGATTCAAAAGAAAAAGTAGACAACTTCTTCAAAGAAACCTTCCCTGATTTCTACGAAATGATGCCTGAAATTGCAGATGCTTGGGAAGATCACCCTTTATCATCTCTGGCAATTATGCGTTCTTACCCTTGGCACCATGGAAAAACAGCCATGATGGGAGATGCCGCGCATGCAACAGTTCCGTTTTACGGACAAGGAATGAATGGCGCATTTGAAGATTGTACCGTCATGTGGCGCTTGATGCAAAAACACAATGAAGACTGGGAAAAAGTCTTCGCTGAATACAGTATTGAACGTAAACCAGATGGTGATGCATTGCAAGATTTATCCTTGTACAATTATCACGTAATGCGGGATTACGTTGCCGATCCGATGTTCTTACTGCGTAAGAAAATTGAGGCAAAGTTTTCTAAACTGTACCCAGAGAAGTGGCTTCCGTTATACTCTCAAGTGACATTTAGTAATATTAGATACAGCGAAGCGATTGCAAATGGTAAAGCGCAAAGCCGAATTATGGATGAAATCATGAAGAATCCGAACATCACTGCTGAGTGGGATTCGCAAGAAATCATGAATCAAATTGCTGAAAAAATTTAATCGTCGAGAAATTATGAAACAACTCATCACATTAATCATCATCGGATTGGCTGCGTCATCGTTTGCCCAAAAAGATTTCTCCCCAGGATCACGAAAAAAAGCCTTTGGAAAAGTAGATCGACGTGAATTGCGACTTACAGGTTTACAAATTGAACTTGGACCAGCATATTCTTTCACTCGTTCGAAAACACTTACTGGTGATTTCAATAACTCTGGCTCTCGAGGGAACTATGAAATAGATCCAAAAGGAAGATTTGGTGGGTACATTGATATCGGATTGGCGCACTACCTCAAAAACCCTATTGCGGTTGGAGATCCAGCAAAAAAGAGAGTTGTGATATTCAACATGATCGATTGGGGACTTGGTTTCAAATACATCGGTGGAAAGGAACAAACAACTATCAATTACACGGATATCGGAGGAAATGTAGTGAGTACAGATGAATCTGGTTTCGAGAAATTTTACAATGGATATGTTACTGGACGATTCAGTCTTCACAGGTCATTCACTCCAAAGAAGTGGGAAAAAGTATTCTTCGATACGCACATTGGATTCAATGTTGACTATCGTTTAATTACTGCAGATCAAAATTCAAATTACCACAATACGTACTCTGTTCCATTTTCACCGGCTATTAAATACCACAAACCGCTTGTAGCCCAAATGCACCTAGGAGGCAGCGTTGGTTTTAAAATGAGAAAAGGAACAAATCTTTTTATTGGCTTGCGTGCTCCTGTTGTTGGTATTTGGGAATGGAACAAAGCCAATCCTGCTAATTACTGGTTCTCATCTCGTTACTGGCCAGTTTTCCTTCACGTGAAAGTGATCAACTTATTCAAAAAGAAAAATAAGGGGTCGTGCAACGGTGTTGATGGAAACCCAGACGACAAGAAGAAGAACGACGAGTATATGATGGGTAACTAAAAATATCGAAGCCCGAACTCAACAAAAAGCGCAATGAAAAAAATATATCACCTTTCATCCTGTTCAACGAACGTTCGTATTATCAAAGAGATCAATCCAGGGTCGGATGTTGAACTACAAGACATCAAGAAGGAAGGAATTGACGAAAAAACACTTGATTGGCTAAAGGAAAAGATGGGGTCATACGAGGCACTCTTCTCAAAAAAAGCGATGAAATATCGCTCCATGGGGCTCAACAAAATGGAGCTCTCTGAAGCCGACTTCAAAAAATATATGCTCGAAGAGTACACCTTTTTGAAACGACCTTTCATGATTAATGGAGAGGAAGTATTCATTGGAAATTCAAAAAAGGTTGTAGCGGAAGCAGTGGAATCCTTTAACTCATAGACGTGAGTAACATCTTACGCGCGCACCTTGCACTTTTTATTGTTAACGCACTTTACGGCGCAAACCATATTATCGCCAAAGGTGTCATGCCGAATTACCTGACGCCAAATGTGTTTATTCTATTGCGTGTAGCAGGAGCTTCTCTCCTATTCTGGATCATCAAATTGTTCTTCGTAAAGGAGAAGGTTGAGCGGAAAGATATTCTCCGGTTGGCTGTATGCGCAATCTTTGGCGTTGCCGCGAATCAATTGTTCTTCTTTAATGGGTTAAATCTTTCCTCCTCCATTAATGCTGGAATTATCATGACGATCAATCCGATACTGGTTGTCATCCTTTCCTTTTTTATTCTGAAAGAAAAAATAACCTGGCAAAAATCTGTAGGAATCATCATAGGTGCAACTGGAGCGATTCTCTTGACATTGACGGCAGGAACGGGATCTGGAGACTCCTTGCTGGGAGACCTTTTCTTATTCATCAATGCGGCTAGCTATGCTATTTACTTGGTTTTAGTGAAACCACTTATGAAGAAATACAAGCCCTTCACTGTCATCACTTACATCTTCTCATTTGGTTTGTTGTATGTGCTCTTCTACCCTCCAACTCTGATGGATCTCGCAGAAACGAACTTCAGTCAAATTCCTATCGACGTAGTAATGAAAATTCTCTACGTCATTGTCGGTGTCACGTTCTTCGCCTACCTTTTAACGGTTTACGGATTGAAATTCTTGAGCCCTTCTGTTTCGAGTTCCTACATTTACCTTCAGCCTGTGTTGGTAATGATCTTTACATTTCTGTTTGGAATGTGGGGTCTGTCTGAAGACTATACAGATACCATTACCCTTGAAAAGGTTGGGTACATGTTAGTTATTTTTGTAGGTGTCTTTTTAACTTCAACTGGTAGTTTCCGAAAGGCCTAGATACCTGAGTCGGTTGAGATCGATATTCGGATCTTTATTTGGGAAATATAACATTGCAGTGAGTTCCTGATTCTACCGAAAGAATAGTACACTCCCCGTCCACTTGAGATACAAGGGTATTCACTAAATCTAATCCCATTGTAGAATACTGAAGAGTTGTGTCGAATCCAACACCGTCATCATTTACTGACAATTCGATGGAATAAGGATGCTCTTTTAAATCAATGCTAACGAGTCCTCCTCGACTCGCTGGAAAGGCATGTTTCAGAACATTAACGATTAGCTCATTCAGAATTAACCCAAACGGAATCGATTTTTCAATATCAAAATAGTACTGGTCTAAATTCAATTTTAACTTTATAACTTCCTCTGATCGATACGAAAAGAATAGCTCTTTACAAATTTCCTCAATGTATTCCTTTACATCTATTCGTGACAAATTCCCCTTGTGATAGAGTTGTTCATGAACCGCTGACATGGATTTGATTCGACTTTGACAATCGCGAAAAACAAATCGTTCTTCGTCGTTAGCAAGACGATTTGCATGAAGGTTCAAAAGACTTGTAACGAGCTGCAAGTTATTTTTCACGCGATGATGAATTTCTTGCAGCAAGGTTTCTTTTTCTCTGTTTCGCTGTTCTATCTGAGCGTGAGAAACCTTCAACTCTTCGATTGTTACTTGCAACTCCCTCGTACTCTCCGCAACCTTCTTTTCTAATTCATCCTTATAGTTAGCCAAACGTTCTAGAGCTAAGGCCTGATCAATCTTTACAGACACCATAGACGCAACCGTCTCGAGAATTTCAATGTCTTGAGAAGAGTAAAAATCTTTGTCAGGATGTTCAGAATCTATCACACCAATCACTTTTCCTTGAGAGAGAATGGGAACAGCAATTTCCGACAGGCGAACAGAATCATCAACCGTATATCTCGGATCCTTCGAAGTGTCATTAATGCATTCTGAAATCCCTGTTTTCGCCACATGTCCACAAATGCCCTGCCCAATACGTAATATTAGTGGGTTCTTGATGTCAAATTCCCCCTCATTTTTAGGACCATAAGCAGCTTTTTGTATTAAAAATTCACCTGAAGAATCTACTAAATAAACGACACAGTCTGCATAGCTCAAGCGAGACACTGCGTGTTTAGTAATGGCCCAAACAGCACCATCAACTGTGTTCACGTGAAGAAGACGGGAAGAGAAGTCATTAACTACTTCCAAAAAATAAGCTTTTCTCTTTATGGCCTCAATGTTTTCAAACATTCCATGAATGATTAGGGAGTTTAGGCACTACAAAGATAAGTTAATTTATAAATGTCATCCTAAAGCCAACACCTCCAACCAATTTCAAGTTGTTCTCATACAAACCTTTCTATCAATTTAGACAGTTCAGAAGCCTTCACTTTTTCAATCGGATGCTCCGCATCAGGAATTAATTGAAACGCTCCGTTCGGTAGTTCTTTGGCAACAAGTTTTGACTCTTCCTCCGTAGACATATTATCCAAACCTCCAAGCATGATTAAAGTCGGGTTTGATATGGAGGAATAATACTTTTCCAATGGGCGCTCCACTCCAAGATCAATCATCATGTTTGCCGTGTTCCTTACCACCATTTTCCAATCTAGTGGCCTGTGTACTTTTTGTAAAAAATCAGCAAAACGAGGCACTTTCTCCTCAATTTTATCAGGATTCAATTTTCGAACCTCCATAGCTGAAAACTCTGGAGTCCAAGCAAATTTTGTTCCCAAAGTCACGATTTTATTCACTCGGTTTGGATGCTCTTTTGCAAGCATAAGAGCCACGAACCCTCCCATGCTATACCCAAAAACATTTACGCTTTCCAGACGGTTTTCATCCAAATACTCCACAACATTTTCGACAAAAACTTCCATAGAAAATGGTCTGTTCGAACTAAGACCTCCATGACCCTCAAAGGTCAAAGTGTGTACATTAAATGAATATGAAAGTTCCTTTTTGAGCTTTGTGAATTGTGCTTCGCTACCAAGAGCGCCGTGCAAAAGAAGAATAGAGTTTTGAGACATGACTAGGGTTTATCTGCAACGAATTTAGCTTTTTTTCATCCTAAGCACCCAGAATGTACCACAGAATAGCCAAT
>CAJQOB010000242.1 GCA_905479845.1 uncultured Flavobacteriales bacterium | reverse complement strand
CAGGTTAAGCTCATGAAGGGGCGGAATAAATTGAAGTTCTCAGGGATTTCGGCATACGCTGATCCGCAGTCAATACAATTTAAAGGTGCCGGGAAATACCGTTTGGTTTCAGTTTCGACAGAAATGGATTTTTTAGCGGCGGAACAGTTCAACCCTAGAATCTCTGTGTTGAAAGATTCATTGGAAATTCTTCAGGACGAATTGCAGTTCACCAAGGATCAAATGGATGCCTATCAAGCTGAAAAAGGAGTGATGAACACCAATCGTGATTTAGGAGGCAATGCGCAAAATCTGAGCGTTGATCAAATCAAAGAAGCAGCGACTTATTTTCGTGAGCGAACATTGGAAATCAATCAAGAATTATCAAAACTCCGTAAGGTAGAACGTCGTTATTATGCCTCACTCCAAGACATGCGTGCGCAGTTGGTTGAAATGAACTACGACGAAAATCAACGCAGTAACCAAGTTGTAGTGCTGTTGGATTTGGATGAATCAACGACGATGGAAACAGAATTGGTGTATTTGGTTTCAGATTGTGGATGGTCAGCAATGTATGATCTTTCCGCAGAAGATATTTCTGGAAAAATCAATTTAAAATACAAGGCCCAAGTGTACAATAATACAGGAAACGATTGGTCGGACATTGCACTTACACTTTCCACAGCCGACCCTCAACTGTCGGCATCTCACCCTCGAATGAGTCCATGGTATTTATCTGAAAATTATGCTATTTCTGGATCGATCGATGGGAAGAAGAAGTACTATGCACCAGTTCAAAGTCAGGTGGATTATCGACAAGACGCTGTGTCTAATTTGAATTGGGCGAATGATCGCGTATATGATAACTACTTCGAATCTGGTGATATCAATCAAGGATTCAACAAGTCTGGATATTTCGATAACAGTCAAAGTGAACTGGGAATCAAGAAAGATGTAAATGCTCAGAGAGTCAACATGCGCTCAATTGATATTTCAGAATTGTCTACAGAATTTGAAATCGAAAACACATTTTCTTGCCCTTCTGATATGAAACCTTACATCGTAGATGTAAAAGAGGTTGATTTAGATGCTACATTCTCGCATATCACTGTTCCAAAGTTGGATCGATCGGTGTTCTTAATGGCAAACATCATTGGATGGCAAGATCTGGAATTGATTCCAGGTCCAACAAATGTGTACTTCGGTGGAGTGTACGTGGGAGTTTCTCAAATTGACACTAGAAACGTTTCGGATACTTTGAGTTTGTCTTTTGGTCGGGATGACAAGGTTACCGTTATGCGTAAGTTGAAGAAAGAATTCAGTACAAAGCGCACGATGGGGAATTACAAGCGTGATTCGTACATGTATGAAGTGGCCATCAGAAATAATCGTTCAACGCCAATTGATATCGAAGTATACGATCAAGTGCCAATCTCACAAAGCAGCCAAATCACTGTGTCCACGGATGAGATTTCGAGCGGAACAAAAAGTGATGAAACGGGTGAGGTTAAGTGGCGTTTGAAAGTTGCTGCAAGTGGAGTTGTGAGTAAGGAAATCGGTTACACAGTGAAGTATCCGAAAAACATGAGGATTGAAGTTCAACGATTCCGTACAGTTTCCTGTCCATCCTTCTAATGTAGAGAACTCAAAATTTGGTTTCGTGAACAGCAATTTTCTTAATACATTTGCGTTCTTATTGATATAAATGACTCGAATTACTCTTTTATTGGTTTTAACAAGTTTGACTTTCTCCTTCAACGGATTCAGTCAGGGGCGTTACTCTAGATCTGAACTTGGGGTCATGGTCGGAACATCATACTATATTGGAGACCTTAACCAATTCCGTCATTTTCGTGATGCGAAGTTAGCTGGTGGTCTTTTCTACCGCTACAACGTGAATTCGCGTGTTGCGATCCGTGGAAATTTCAACTATTTAAGAGTTGAGGCAGATGATGCTGATGCAAAAAGAGAGTTGCTTCAAAGCCGAAACCTGAATTTCAAATCAACAATTTGGGAATTAGGAAGTGGGGTTGAGTTGAATTATTTCCCCTTTCGAATTGGTCATGATCGTTTCAAAGGAACAGGGTATTTGTTCGCAGGGCTGTCAGCATTTCGAATGAACCCTAAAACTGAGTACAACGGAGATGATATCGCATTGCAAGAATTAGGAACGGAAGGTCAAGGATCTTCTCTAACTCAGAAAAGCAAGTACAGTTTAATTCAATTGGCTATTCCTTTTGGTTTTGGAGGGCGTGTTTCGTTAGGAGATATTGGTTCGCTCGGGATTGAATTTGGAGTTCGAAAAACGTTTACAGATTACTTGGATGACGTTGGAGCAGGATTGTACGTAGATGCAGATGCGCTTGCGGCGGAAAATGGTCCACTTGCTGCTGAATTATCGAATCAATCCGGGAATCGTTTTGGAAGACGTGGAAATGAATCGAACAAAGATTGGTTTTTCTTCACAGGTGCAACGCTTACTTTCAAAATTGGTAAGAAACCTAGTTGTCCTGGGAATCCGAGGTAATTGTGATTCATTAATGGTTTAGAGGAGAATTAAGTGGCTCATTCATAATGCCCCTGCTCATCAATGATCCAACACCACTGAGGTGATAGCGAAAAGAATCCAAGAGGTAAGCCGTCCAATTCTACCTACATGTTCTTACTCTCTTTCCAAATGCTTTAGTTTCTCCGGCATCTTCAGCACGTCTGTACCACTCACACGCCTTATCCAATTCGTTCATTTCAAGATAACAATCTCCTAAGCCCATCATTGCGAGTGTGTATTTGGGAGAATAGACTAGGCTCGTTTCAAACAATTCAATTGCCTTTTCGTATTTCTTATCTTGAGCGTAAATTCCACCTAAGTTGTAATAGCTCATTGCGTATCTCGGTTCGATCTTAATAGCTCTCTTATACTCTTTGATTGCGTCATCAATTCGGTCTAGATAACTGTAGGAAATAGCCAGTGAAACGATGTAAGCGACGCGATCACCATCCATGTCAATTGCGGTCAGGTAATCTTTGATTGCTCCTTCGTGATCGTCCAATCTGCGCTTTACCTTTCCACGATTGTAGTAAAATGCCGAAGAATCTGGTGCAATTTTAATGAGGTCTGAATACATCAAAATCGCCTCTTTGTTTTTGCCATAGCGTTCCAGCTGATATGCTTCTTCCAGCATGTCTTCCATTTGAATTAGCTTTGCGCTCAATCGTGACTTACAATGCTCACGTAGGTATTGATGTGCCTCTTTCAATCCGAATCCATCAGCGATCACCATATCGTCGCACGCAGCTTCGTGGTCTTTAATCGAGTCTTTGGCAATCCCACGAAAAAAGTAATACACTGGGTTTTCAGGGTATTTATTCACAAGTTCTGAAAAATCCTTGATCGAAACCTCAAACTGTTTTAAGTCTGCCGCGATCTTTCCGTGTTGCTCGGTTATGTCCTTGTGAAAATTCCCACGATTCATGTATGTTTCCAAAACGGATATTGCTTTTTTCTTGTTTCCTTGGGCAAATTCTGAAATCGATAGTTGCTTGTAAGCATCATAATCATCAGGTGCTATGGCAATGGCGCGTTCGTACAATTCACGAGCGTCATCGTAGAATTTATACATGTCAGTCACATTGGCTTTCATGATGAGTGCATTCACATGTCTAGAATCAATTTCGATTGCCTTTTCACAATTTTCGAGCACGGCACTGTATTCAGCTAGGTCATAGTAAGGTCGACTTCTCTGGTAGTAATAGTCTGCAACATTTGGATTCCGCTGAATAGCTAGGTCGCAGTCTTCTACAGCGCCCAAGTCATCAAATATATAGTCGTCCTTAAATTTTGCGCGCTCGATTAAATAGTCAGGATCGTTTCCAGAGAGTTTTACGGCGGCATTTAAATCGTCTAATGCCTTTTGCAACATGCCAAGTCCTCTGTAAACATCGGATCTACTCGTTAGTGCTTTTGGGGCATTCGGGCGGGCTTTGATCATCCGGTCCAAGACTTCAAAAGCGGCATCATTATTGTTTTGACTTTGATAGACATCTACCAGGTTCATATAAGGCTGAGTGTACGACGGGTCAATCTTAATGGCTTTTTCGTAGTCTTTAACTGCTTGATCCAACTTGTTCCAATTTTGATACAGATAACCTCTGTTATTTAGCGCGATTGAAGGTAACTTGTCAAGTTTGATTGCTGCGTTGAAATCATTAAGTGCAAGTTCAAATTGCTCTTGTTTTTGATAAATTGATCCGCGATTAATATAGGGAAGATCAAAATCAGGATTCTTCAAAACTGCCATTGAATAATCCTCCAAGGCGCTGCTCTCATTACCAAAAAAGGCATGTAAAACTCCTCTGTTGTAATAATCTTCTTCGTTTGCGCTTCCAGATTCAACACGTAAGTTGATTTCATTTAATTTAAGGCGATTCGCAAGGGAGTCTTCAGAAACAGGATTTATCTGTGCAAAACCTACAAAAGCAGATAAGAAAATCGTTAAAACGAGGATACATTTTTTCATGGACAAAAGATAGCTATTTGTTTGTTGTAACGGAAAACTTACGAATTGAGTATCTTTGCAGCAAGAAATGACAAGTACCAAGAAAAATATCCGATCGTTCTCTTTGGAGGAATTGAAATCTGCCCTTACAGAAATGGGAGAGAAATCTTTTCGTGCGAAACAAATTCATGAATGGCTTTGGCAAAAAAATGCTGGCTCATTTGATGAAATGTCGAACTTGGGAAAATCACTTCGTGAGCGTCTGGATCAACACTTTATTATTGAAAGAATAGAGCTGAAGGATCAACAAATCAGCTCGGATAAAACCATTAAATGCGCTTTTACAACATATGACAACAGAGTCGTGGAGGGTGTTCTTATTCCAACGCGGTCGAGAACAACGGCATGTATTTCGTCACAAGTGGGATGTAGCCTAGCTTGCAAATTCTGTGCTACAGGGAGATTAAAGCTCATGCGTAACTTGACAGCTGGAGAAATGGTTGATCAAGTAGCCTACCTGAAGAATCAGGCGGAATCAAGATATGATACTCCATTGACGAATATCGTATATATGGGAATGGGTGAACCACTTCTTAATTACAAAGAAATGTTGCGTTCTACGGAGTTGATTTGTTCACCAGAAGGTTTAGGGATGTCTCCGAAAAGGATCACGGTTTCGACAGCTGGAATTGCGAAAATGATAAAGAAGCTGGGAGACGATGAAGTAAAATTCAACTTGGCGCTTTCGCTACATGCTGCAAACGATGCTAAGCGTGATAAAATTATGGAGATTAACGAGAGTAATAATCTTGAAGCTCTAAGAGAGGCCTTGGTTTATTTCCATCAAAAGACAGGAACACGTGTAACCTTTGAGTACATCATCTTTAGAGATTTCAATGATGGAATTGAGGATGCTCGAGACCTTGCAAATTTCGCCAAATGTGTCCCTTGTAAGATTAACATTATTGAATACAATCCAATTGATGATGGGGAGTTTCAGCAAGCTGACATGAAAAAAGTGGATGATTTCGCGGCTTTCCTAGAGTCCTTGAACATTATTGTTAATGTTCGACGCAGTCGAGGGAAGGATATCGATGCGGCTTGTGGACAACTGGCAAATAAAAACAAAGCGATCAAGAAAGATGAGCGCGTTTTGAAGTAAAAGTTTGATGTTGCTTGCTTTTTTCGATTCACCTTAAATACTTGGACTCATCTATTTTTTCAGTACAACAGGAAACGTTTTGTTCCCGATCTGGATAAAATAAATTCCGGCAGGGAAATAGCCGAGGTTAATGGAAGTCTGGATAGTTTTATCGTCTTTTTCAAATAGGACGTTCCCTATTGGGTCCAAAACGCGAATCAAACCAATGTTCGATTTTGAAGAAGCAATATGGATAGTGCCACTAGTAGGATTCGGACTCAGGAGAAGACCTTCCTCGTTGCTCGCATTGATTCCTGTATGACCAATAGATAAGTCCAGAAATAGTAAACTGTCACACCCCTTAGAATTGGTTGCTAATTGTTGATATATCCCCGAATTGTAATAGGTTTGATTGTTGACACTGATAGAGTCAAGCCCTGCGATGGTAATCAAAGTGTCATTGGATATATTCAAGGTCAAGTCTAAAATACGTATGCTGTCACATCCGAATATATTTTGATACGAAACTTGATAGATTCCATTCGTAAAGTAGTGACTCCCTTCCCAAAATAGCGAGTCGCATGCTTCAATAGTCAAAGAGTCAATGTTCGTTTCAAAATCATCAGAAATGGTGTTAAACACTTCATTTGTAACAATAGCTGGATTAAAATCAAAGAAAATATGAGCCTTGTTTTCAACTAAAGTTCCATTTGCTAAGGAGGAATTTGGCTGAACCTTGTAGATGACATATCCAATGCTACCAATAGGGTTGGATGTGCTATCAGGTAAATTAATTCCATTGAAAATAAATTTGGCAACATTTCCTGAAGAAATTTCCGTGTACATGAAGTGAGAGGAGGAAAGCACTTCAAGGGTGTTAATATCAAGGCTACTAGGTAAAGAATCTACAATATTAATGTTAATGGCTTCAGAATTTCCCGTGTTTTGAAATCGCACAGTGTAGGTCAAATCTTTTGATGAATCAACAAAATGTGGGATGCACTCACCAACAGGATGTACCTTCTTATCATTAGGATCATAACCATTAACAACAGGAAAGACATATTCTTTCTTATTGTTGAGAGAATCTGTGTCACCAGAAAGAGGTGAAATAATAGCGGTTAAAAACACAGAATCTCCTATTTGAGCAGTTAAGTTTGTAGTGAAATAAATTGCAGACAATATATGGGTCGAGTCGTATTTAAGATCTGTAAAGTTCCATTTCAACGTATCACCACTAATTTGATCTGGGGGAGGAATTGAGTAGTTGAATGAAGTTTTTGATGTGTCTATCACCAATGAGACCTGCCCCGTGGAAGGAACACATCCATTATTGAAACCATCAATGAATGTAAAATTATCGAAACCAGTTCTGAATGCGGTTGTGACTAAATGGATATCATTATCGAATCCTACTTGAGTCATGGGGCCATTTATTAGTAAGGTCTTTTCACTTACACAGCCACTGTCATTCATGGCGTTTACTGTGTAAATATCCGTTTCAGAAAAATAGGCGATAGAGTCGTTGGTAATGGGGGTAGTACTCCAAGTGTAAGTGGTCGGGCTATTACTATAGACCGCATAGGAGTTAGCGAATCCGATTTGGGAGCAGGAGGCATGAGAAACACTATCGATAATCAAGGAAAAGTGCATACATGGATCGACACCAATTTTGAACAAAGAGGTGACTTGAGTATTAGGTAGTTCGATTGTTTGGTGGACGCTGTCATTAAATATAACCTCTACCGTATCAATTAAACGACCAGCAAAGTAGAAGTGGTTCTGGTTGTCAAAGGCTATTGCTGCAATATCAGTATAAGCATCTCCACGTAGAATACCATTCCAGACTACAATTCCTGAAGTATCCATTTTTACAAGAAAGTCATCGTATTGATTTTGGCAAATTGCAATATTTTGACCTTGGGTGGGATCAAGGTCTATGGTGTCTTGAAAATAGCCTGAAATTGTTATGAAACCATCATGATAAATTAGTTCGTCTGCGCCAAAATGACTTGTCCCAGGGAAAATTTGAGCCCAGATATGATCTCCATTCGGAGAGAGTTTGTTGACATAAGTAGCCCAAGATCCTGAGAATTGGAGTATGTCTTGATCTGGTCCTGGATCCATGTCGATTGAACTAGATTTAGTGTTCCCAGTTGTGTAAATGTTGTTATTCTCATCTACGTCGATTCCCCATGCTTTATCAAAAGAAGATCCGCTTATTAATCTCTCCCACAGGAAAGCACCGGTTGAATCAATTTTATGAACGAAAATTGAAGTGTTCAATGTGCTGAAAGTTTCACGGTACCCACAAATGATAATATTTCCATCTTGATCCATTGCCGCTTCTTTCAAGTAGTCATCATATGAACTACTTCCATTTGAATATGCCCAAATCAAATTTGCATCGGTATCCACGTTTTGAACATAGAAATCGTTGACACTTATGTTCGAAGTTAAATTCATTAAATTTGGAGAAGGATCGAAATCAATCGTTCCTTAAAAAAGACCCGATATATAGAGCTTACCATTGCGAAAAGCAATGTCGTGGGCGGATGTGTTTTCAATTCCACCAATTTTATACGCCCAAATAAAATTTCCTAACGCATCAAGCTTAAGCACGAACCCTGATCTGATTCCAGAGGAAATGATATTAAAAACTCCTGGCCCTGGATCCATATCCGCGGTGCCAAAGTAACTTCCCACTACGTAAACGTTGCTTGAATCATCAACAATTATTTTGTCCGGCGTAATTTGAATGTCTGAATAGAGTCCCTTACACCAAATAAAGTTCCCAGAAGAATCAGTCTTTTGAATAAAAGTGCTGTAGTTGGCTGTTGATGTGAGCTCAACTATTCCAGTTGATGGATCAAAGTCCACGGTGCCATCAAATAAACCAGTAGATAAAATTGTTCCTTGATTTTCATCATAAACAAGGTCTTCTGTTGCAGAATAAGTTCCACCTTCGGCAATATTGGTCCATCCTATAGGTTGCGAGAATACAAAACTCGCTGATGAGAATAGGGAAACGAGCAGCAGTTGAAGGTGTTTGAACTTGGACATAGGATTCTTTGTTTGATGTGTAAGAGTTAGAACCGCTCATACGACATCTTGGTTCAAAACTAACTAAAATTTGAGCGTATCCCAATGAAATGATGAATACACAATCGAGTCCAACAATCGGGCAACCCAACATTCACTTCGCTCACTACAAATACCATTTCAATTGAAAGGGAAGACAAATCCAATAATCCAACCGTCCAACCATCCAACAATCGAACTTTCAAGCTATATTTGTATTGATGATGACAGTAGACCAAATAATCGCTCCAGTCAAGGCTGAAATGAGTGAATTCGAAGACCGTTTTCGCGAAAGTATGAAGTCGCAGGCGCCGCTCTTAGATAAGGTTACGCATTATATCATCAAGCGAAAGGGAAAGCAAATGCGTCCGCTCTTTATCTTCTTGTCAGCAAAAATGCTGGGTGAAGTCTCAGATAAAACTTACGATGCTGCAAACCTTGTTGAGCTTTTACATACGGCTTCTCTTGTTCATGACGATGTAGTCGATGATGCGAATGAACGCAGGGGATTCTTTTCGGTGAACGCTCTCTGGAAGAATAAGATTGCTGTTCTCGTTGGTGATTACATGCTCTCCAAAATTCTTCTTCTTTCAATCGAAAGAGAGAATCCCAAATTGTTGGCTGTTGTTGCTCGAGCTGTTCGAGAGATGTCTGAGGGAGAATTGCTTCAGATTGAGAAGGCCAGAAAGCTGGATATCACAGAAGAGGTGTATTACGAAGTGATTCGTCAAAAAACAGCTTCTCTGATTGCTACTTGTTGTGAGGCAGGAGCTATTAGTGTAGATCGTTCGGATCAAACTGAAAACATGCGCATCTTTGGTGAAACTGTTGGATTGGCATTTCAGCTAAAAGATGACATTTTTGATTATGGTGAACCAGGAAACATTGGTAAACCAACAGGATTGGATATTCGCGAACGTAAAATGACATTACCGCTCATTTATGTGTTGAACAATTCACCAAAAGAAGTTCGGAAAGAGCTCATCAATATTGTGAAACGACACAACGAAAATCCGAAGAAAGTCCAACGAGCGGTGAAATTGGTTATTGAGTATGGAGGGATCGACTATGCCCACAAAAAGATGCTTGAGTTCAAACAGACAGCCTTAGATTTACTCACGGATATTCCAGAATCAGATTCTAAAACGGCGTTAATTGGATTGGTAGAATACACCACAAATCGAAAAAAATAACAAATCCCGTGGCGACGTCCTTCCGCATCCTGAGGTCCTTGAAACTTAACTTTCTTCTTCCCTGGATAATACTGCGTGAAGGTACCGTTCTTCGTTTCGGTCAACACTTCTTTTTTCGCTGGTTCAGCAACAGGCTTTTTCTTTTCCTCTTCTTCTCCACAGGCAATCAGAATACTGAGAGCGCAAAACATACTAGGTATTTCATTTGTTATTTTTTTCGATTTGTGGTGTATTCTACCAATCCAATTAACGCCGTTTTAGAATCTGATTCTGGAATATCCGTGAGTAAATCTAA
>CAJQOB010000241.1 GCA_905479845.1 uncultured Flavobacteriales bacterium | reverse complement strand
TTTTAAAGATAAGAATGATTTCTATACCCAAATTGATTTCGCGAAGCGAACACTCTTATGTTTTTTAGCCGCTGTTATAGGTATTTCTAAAAAGAATCATCGGTGAAATTTGTTGTCGAGAATTCCTATTTTGTAAAGAATATTGTTCTAACCACTTTAATATTATTTATGAGAAAATCTGTTCTTATCATTTTGGCAATTACTCTTTCATTAGTTGCTCTAGGTGTTTCGATAATTTTCATCTTGAAATTTGGGTTCAGCCCATTACCTGACACAAAAGGTGAGTGGGGATCTGCCGGTGATTATTTCGGCGGATTTTTAAACCCAATAATTGGGCTGATAAATGTTTTGGTGCTGATTTATATTTCATTACTTGTTTCAAAAAAGGATGATCAACGTTGGAGCAATGACATGATTCATGCGGCGCACGAAGAATTATTAGCAGAAATAGCGAAAATAAAGGTCGGAAGTTCAAGGTCAGCATATGATGACTTAGGTATGTTCTTGCTTGGATTTACTTATCGAAACAGATGGTTGTTTGGTAAAAAAGAAGACGTTTTTATTAAAGTTGTTCGAGAATATGGCAAATCTCTTAGGGCTGTTAGCACATCCGCAATGATTATAAATGTGGATAGTATTGATATTAATGGTCAATTCACAAGAATTATTAAAAATGATGAAGGTCTAATAGACTTTGACTTGAACCTAATTAAGGATCATTGTATGAAGTTTTGTATCAATGATGAGTGTAGGTTGCAATTAGTTAATTTCTTGCGTGCGACTATGATGAACAGAAATATAAAGCAAGTCATATCCGTGGATAAAACAAGCGCTGCAAAAAAAACATATGATCTGTTTTTTGAAACGAGGAAGCATCATTTAAAAGATGAGTAGGCAGATGTCTACTTTTTTTGTTAAACATCGTCCCTCTGATGCACTAGATTTTGTAAGAACATAATACTTAGACTCCTACTTGGGGAGGCTGAACCGAAATGAGTATGAAGAAGAAGTTAGATTGGCATAAAGGATTCGAACTATGCCTGAAAAATTCAATGGATCACATGGAAATCGCGAACCTGTCCAAGTCTGTGTCGCTCGGAATTGCTCATGGGCATATCGTTCTTGCAGGAGAAGAGGCAGTGAAAGCAATGGTTCTTTTCAACATATCTTATGACCCAGATGTTCTTAATGAAATGGAGGATTTTGATGAATACTTCTCAAACCATAAACACAAACATGAGACAATTCGTAATCTTGAGCATACAGGACTTCTCTTAGAGAAAATGATGATGATCCAAATGTCTCCATTCCAAGGGTTCAAAGGAGGCGATCTTTCATTTGAAGAAGTTAAAGTAAAGGCAATTGAAGGTCGAAAAAAAATGATCCAATGGATGTCGGATTTGGTTGATGACAGTAAGCCTGAAGTTAATTTAAAAACTAATGATGCTTGGTGGAGGCAAGCAGAGATTTACAAGAAGGAAGGGTTTTACGTTGATATTTTGAAGAAGCAAAAAGATTGGTCAGGACCTCATAAATGTTCTGAAAAGAAGTTCCATAAGGGCAGAAAGGTTGTCGAGAGTTTCATTTCAAAAGTTCAGTTTATTGAAGAGAATTTTCAAGATGAAGATGTAATAGAATTATATAAGGAACTAAAAGAATCTAGCAAGAGAATTTCTTGATTGAAGAACACTGAAGGAAGATATTGGTTCAGATAGTTCTTCACAGAACGTGACCTACAAAGTTTTTCCATTACCTATAACGCTTCGCTACTCACCATCAACAAACTTCAATGAAATCGAGTTCACGCAATGGCGTGTGTTCTTTTCTGTAAATTGCTCACCAACGAAAACATGACCAAGATGGCCATCACAGTTCATGCATAAGATTTCCGTTCTGCGACCGTCAGCATCTGTTTCATGACGGACAGCTCCTTCAATCTCATCATCGAAAGAAGGCCAACCGCAACGAGAATCGAATTTATCTTGTGAATGATATAAAGGTGCCTCACACTGACGACAAACATACGTTCCGTTCCCTTTGTGCTCATTTAACTCACCTGTAAAAGGCATTTCAGTTCCTTTACGAAGAATTACGCGCTTCTCTTCATCACTGAGTTGATTCCAGTTCTCTTTATCTAAAGTCATATTAAAACATAAAGTTATTACCCATATTCCCTGACACCTCTTTCATCACTTCTGTCAAGGCTTGTTTGAGGACATTTTCTTTACCATCTTTTGCGGTAATGATGAATTTTCCTCCTTCGTTGTTGTACTCAAAAGAAATGAACTTTGCCACTTTCAAAACAACACTTAATTCTTCCATTTCGAACATTTCGGCAACATCATCTGGATTCAAACCTTCCAAATTCAAGAAGAAATTAATTCCTGATTTCCCGAAGTTCTCAGCTCCTTTTGGCAACTCTAATGTTGCTCCCTCAGCCGCTGGACTCGACATTAATGAGATTCCGTTTTCTTTAATTGAGAAAGGTGGCAAGCCTGGAATTTGACTGGTGTTAACTCCCATGTCTTCCATCTTTGTAAGAGCATTCTGCCCTTTTTTACTTACACCAACATAGGCATTAATTTCTGGAGTAAACGCCCCGCTCGCATCCGGTTCACCGAACATCACAACACCAATTTTCCCATCCCACAAATCGTTCAATTCTCTTGATCCAGTTGCCATTTTCAAGAAGAGGTATTGATTTCCAAGCCCTTTGTTTAAAGCGTCTGGTGAAAGATCATTTGCCAAATCCTCCATTTTTTTCACGTCCATATTTATGCTCAAGCCCATTCGTGGTGTTCCTGCTCCTAACTCTTTTAGGACAGGTGCTTTGCTATTTCCTGATAAAAACATTCTAGACTTTAACCCTTTACCGAACATGTTCTTCATTTCAATCACCGCACGCCCGTCTTCAAATTTTACCGATGATTTCACATAACCATCGTTCAACATTGTTTCGAGATCTTTTTGCTTCGATTTCGGTTGGTTTTTAAGGTCACCTGAAGCCGTTCCATACAAATTCGCAAGGCTTACTCCCATTTGAACATCGCCCTCATCAGATTTAACTAACTCAGCCACTTTACCTGTGCTCACTTTTCCTTCTGTACGTTTGAACACTTCTTTAATCGACGCAACTTCATCATCATTATTTGACTCTAATACAATTACCGCCAAATGCTGTTTGAAGCCCAAAGACATATCTCCATCGGATACATATTCGAAACCATTTGCTTCGTTCAAATCATAACTCATTCCAGATTGCAAATGCGTTCTCAACCCATCTTGATCCTTAACACGTAAGAACAGCACGACCTTTTCTGGAGCTCCATCCTTTTTCAGGGGACCGTGAGCTGCATAGTAAATTGGGCCTTTTGCATCAACGAAGGTTGAATACTTCTCCATTTCAGAGCCAACAATCATGTCCAGCATGCCTACACTTGTGTAATCCGCTTTTTCTAAAATAGTATTGAGATGCGCCTTTCCAAACGCTATAACTTCATTGTTGTCATTCAAATAAGCTGAAAGATATTCATTCATTTCTCTCTTCTCTTCGCTTTTAGAACAAGCGGCTAAGAAAAGAAGTGCGAATAGTGCAATGGTGATGTTTTTTAAAATCATATTGGTTTTGGACTTAATTTAGACTTATCAAATTTAGTATTAATGTAGCATATTTTGTGCCAAGCATCTTGTTAACAAATCGTAACTTTGTATATGCACATGATCGAACCATATTATCTCTGGCGAAATTATTACGTCGCCTCGGAAGATCCTAATTCTCCGTTTTACGGTCGTGAGTACAACGAATTTGAATTTCAAGACAAAATATACAACTATTACATCCACCCACAGTGGGATACGATTGAATCTCCGACCCTCTTCCTAAAAATCTTGTTCGTAGATCACGATCAGGGATATTGTATTATTGAGTTGATTGGAGAGTGGAATGACGCCATTGAGAATGACGTAATGACACTCAAACGTGATTTGATTGATGAATTGGTTCCTCAAGGGATAGATAAATACCTGATCATTGGCGAAAACGTTTTGAATTTCCACGGGTCAGACGACTGCTACTACGAAGAGTGGTTTGAAGATGTTGAAGATGGTTGGATTGCTTTTATCAACTTTCATGAACACGTGTTGGAGGAAATGCGTCAGACAGGAATTGATCATTACGTTGTAATGGGAGGGAAAATGGAAGAAATCGAATGGCGTACGCATTTACCAGAACAGTTGTTTAAACGCATTGATACTATTGTTCAAAAACGTATTGCTTAAATTGATTTGAGATGAATGAATTAACGCAGTCCATCAGTACCTACTTCGATATGGAATTGGATCGTTCCAATGATATAGCAGAAATGTTCGTTGAGGAAAACTTGGAGCGCAACGAATTCCACACAAAAATAAGCTCCCGCTTTGGTAAGCTGAGTTTTGTTAAATCTGGATTCCTTCGGATTTATCGTCAAACGGATAAAAAAGAGGTTACCCAATGGATTTCTTCTCCGGGAGAATTTGTGACTGATTTAAACGCTCTTATGTTTGATCAAACAGCGCGTTGGAATATTCAGGCTAACGGACTGTGAGGTCTACACAATGGACTACTCGACCTACAAAAACATTAATCAACACGTCACTAACTGGGCGGAAATTGAAAAACTCTTCATTGCAAAATGTTTCATGACGATAGAAGATCGAGTTTTTAGTTTCTTATCTATGTCTTCAGAAGAACGGTACGAATACCTAAGTCAATCTAAACCTGACCTTCTCCAGCACATTCCTCTGCAATACCTTGCATCAATGTTGGGTGTGACCCCAGAAACATTGAGCCGAATTCGGAAAAAGATCATTTCTTGACATTTGTCAAGAGCGAGGTGCATGCATTGATGAATCTTTGTAAAACAAAACAAAGACATCATGAAATATCAATTGCACACGGAAATTATTATCAATGCAGACATTAAAACTGTTTGGTCCATCTTTACAGATTTCAAAAATTACCCAAACTGGAATCCCTTCATAAAATCAATCGAAGGAGAAATCAAAGTTGGAGAACGATTTCAGGCTGAAATTGGAAGTTTCAAATTCAAACCAACGACCAAAGTGTACAATCAAGAGGAAGAACTAACATGGTTGGGAAGATTACTGATCCCAGGTGTTTTTGATGGAAGACATTCGTTTCAATTTAAAGAAAACAGCGATGGAACAACAAGCCTAATACAAAGCGAGCGTTTCAGTGGAATATTGGTTCCGTTTATGAAGAAAAAATTGAATACCGAAATCAAGGCTAATTTCGAATCGATGAATGAGAAGTTGAAGGAACTTGCCGAAAAGGCATAAAAAAATCCCACCCGTTCCGAAAGCAATCGGAATCAAGTGGGATTTAATAGAATAAGTATTCTTATTTCTTCACAAGGATGTTAGCAGACATTGCTTTGTTTCCTACGAAGAAGTGAACAACGTACATTCCTTCGTTCAAATCTGAAGGAAGTGCGATTGTTTCATTGTTTTCTCCTAGTTCTGATTGACCAAGGTTGTATGAGAACACAGAGCGTCCATTCATATCAACTAAGTTCAAGTTCATTTCTCCAATTGCAAGGTAGTTGAAGTCAAGAACTAATTTATTCGTAGCAGCATTGTATCCAGCAACGAATTTTGCGTCATTTGAATTCTCTTCGATTCCCGCAGTTGAACCAACTACGTGTGTAGACAAGTAAATAACGTCTCCTGCAGTCGATCCATCGTCATCTGCAATATTCGAAGCGATGTAGAACGTTACTGGACCAACATCAGTAGCTGGTGCAATCCAAGACCATGCAAATTGTCCAGAAGTAGTTGCACTTACAGCAGTATGTGAAACATAATCACGTCCTCCTGACGAGAAGTTCTGAGTACCTCC
>CAJQOB010000240.1 GCA_905479845.1 uncultured Flavobacteriales bacterium | reverse complement strand
CCTTCAAAGTCCGTTTCTAACCCCGCAACGAACGTCGCTTCATCATCAGATGTAAAAAGCATAATTCGCGCAAATGGCACAGATTCATTATTCTGATCTACAACAGTCCCTTTCGCTTCACCTGTTTGACTTTGAACAGTTTGAATCGACATTCATGCTGATCAGATAACAATGCTCGACTCGATTGAGATGAAACAAACAATAGAGTATCAAGGCGGCTGTATTTGCCTCCCACCAAACTATCAGGTTAAGCGTAACATGGATCCATTTGGTAGATCAGTAACAATTGAATCAGAAGATATAATAAGACCCTAACGTGCATTAATTGCACAGAGCAAGTTCTAAATTCTTGTACGAATAGAGCAGAAGTGAATTAACTAATAACCTCCTTAATAGAAGCGTTTACTTCATTCACATAGGATTTCAGAGCTTGCTCATTTTCTTTTTATAGAAATTCACTTTTTATAAAAGTTAATGAATTATCGTCGTCGGAATCTCATTGAGTTTTCGGTAATCGTTGTTATCATCCCGACTTCTAGGAGGTACATAAAATTCGTGTGATTTTCTGACAAAATTGTGTAGCCACCAGAAGCGTCGTATCCATACATATTTAATTGTCGTTTCCCTCCAAACCCATAATGAAACATGAAATGCAAACCTCTATCCTCGCTGAAAAAAATCTGGCTTCCTAATCCAATGGACAAATTCGGCGTGTAGCTGTTATTTGAGTTTATGTTGTATGAATTGATATTAGTCTCCGCTAAAACACCAACGACATCATTGAACAGGTACTTCCCGTAAAAACCTGCGCTAGGGAAAATACGAAAACCTTCAGGTATGATCAAATTCCATGAATCTATATAAAGCGCAATGCTACCTTGAATCCCAGCGCTCCAATTGTCTGTTATTCGGTAACCAAGCGAAGCTTCAAAGGATGGAACCCAGTGACTGCTGATTCTCCCATTTCTGCTAATTTGCTCCACAGTAGTATCAGGCCGGAGAACTGTAAGTTCGGCAGTTTCATAAAAATTCAGTCGTTGAATTGAAAACAAACCCGAGAATTCTAGGCTGGATTGACTTTGAGCATTTAATCCTATTGAACTTAGGATTAAATAAATAAGAAGTTTTTTCATAGAGTAGGACGTTCAATCAACACAATAGTTGCTGGAAACTATAGCATAGATTGTTTATTGGAAGGTACTCAAAATAAATGTGTAGAGGTGTTTTCTCTCCGGGATTTACTCGCCCATCAATTCTTGAACACTGCTATTTACCTGATTCACATAAGACTTTAGAGCTTGCTCATTTTCTTTTTTCAAGATCATCAACTTGTCATCAGATTGGATCACAATGTAGTCCTCCAAGCCGTCGATTACAGCAGTCTTTCCTTTTGGAATATTCACAATACAGTTCTTCGCGTCAAATAGGTGAACCTGATTTCCAACTACCGCGTTTCCATGATCATCTTTGTCAAGATGCGTATCAAGGCTCCCCCAAGTTCCTAAGTCCGACCAATCGAAATTAGAAAGTACGATGTCGATATTCTTCGCGTGCTCCATTACAGCAAAGTCAATGGAAATATCTTCACACGTCGCGAAACAGTGATCAACATATTCTTGTTCTGTCGCTGAGTTATACTGACTCATATCTCCACAGAATAAATCGTACAAAGCAGGCTGGAATGATTTCAAAGCATCTAAAACGGTTTGCGATTTCCAAATGAAAATTCCAGAGTTCCAATAGAAATTACCAGCTGCCACAAATGTTTTCGCTGTTTCAAGATCTGGCTTTTCTCTGAATTGCTTTACAGGAAGAACGTCTTTTGCTTTGAGCCCTTCCGCTTGTTCGAATTCGATGTATCCGTAACCTGTATCAGGTCGAGTTGGTTGAATTCCAATTGTAGCAATTCGTCCTTGTTCTGCCGAACCAATCGCAGCTTGAATTGTTGCTGAGAAATTATCTTGTTGCAAAATCAAGTGATCCGCTGGTGAGATAATCAAATTTGCCTCTGGATTCAAAGCGTGAATTTTAGCTGCGGCATATGCGATACATGGAGCCGTGTTTTTTCGCTCGGGTTCTGTCAATACTTGTTCAGGACGAATGTTTGGAAGTTGCTCCAATACAATCGATTTGTATTCCTTGTTCGTAACGATGTAAATATTCTCCGATGGTGAGATGTTTTCCAAACGCTCAAAAGTCATTTGGATGAGTGATTTCCCCATTCCTAGAATGTCCAAGAATTGTTTTGGGTATTGTGGTGTTGACATTGGCCAAAATCGACTTCCGATTCCACCTGCCATGATAATGCTATAATTGTTCTTCATCTTCTATTAATTCAACATGAGCTAAAGCGCTCACTAAATATTGTCGTTTCGAATTGACATCTGTACACAAATACCGCGTTCTCCTCAAGTTTCCCTTCCTAAATGTCTTTCCGCTGAGTGCAAAGGTACTGTTTTTAGGCAATTCCTCGAGAGGGGTGAGGTTATCATTACGTGAATCAAATGTGAGCAAAGTTCGCTGCAATTGCTGATCTGTGCACGATGAAGCTTTCATGTTTGTAGTTGATTTCAATAAGGCAGCACGCAATAATTCTGGTGTTTCGGGATGATCGATCACAGGTAATAACAGTCGTGTATAGTGCAATTTCCATTCTTTTCCATGTGGAGCAACACGGTGTCCATACTCTAAATAATTCGTTAAATGAGCGAACTCATGTAAGGTTGTTACTAAGAAGGAGTATGGATTCAAGTCGCCGTTAATGGTAATTTGAGCTTTTCCGTGTTTATTCTTAGCTCGAAAATCTCCAAGCTTTGTTTTTCTCGGCTTCACAATCTTGAATTGTACGGTGTGCTCCAATAGCAGGTCGATGACCATCCCCACAAAAGGGTCGGGCAAATACCTTTGTAAAATTCGTTCGTATCGAGCTTTTTTCGATTCCATATTCGGAATAAAATTACTGTTTATCTGCAATCTTACGCGAATTCAGAACGATCTACTTGTCATCGTAAAAAATACCGTTAATTTAGTGGCAGTGATTAAAGCCCTAAGAAATATTGGAAAGTACATGACCATGCTTTGGATCGTGTTTTCACGTCCAGAAAAATGGAAAGTTTTTCGTGAACGTTTGTTCCATGAAATTCACTTTATCGGAATTAATTCTATTCCAATTGTTGCTTTGATGTCCGTGTTTATGGGAGGTGTAATTGCACTTCAAACGGCATCGAATATGACGTCGCCTTGGCTGCCAGAATACACAATTGGTTATATCACACGTTCCAGTACAATTCTCGAGTTCTCACCAACAATGATATCATTGATTTTGGCGGGTAAAGTAGGATCGAACGTTGCTTCGGAAATTGGAACAATGAAAACGACTGAGCAAATTGACGCACTCGAAGTAATGGGGGTAAACAGTTTGACATTCCTTGTACTTCCTAAAATTTTAGGAGCTGTATTGTTCTTCCCTGTGTTGATTATCTTTTCAATGGGACTGAGCCTTGTCGGTGGTTGGTTGTCCTTGGTTTTATCTGAACTTGCTTCTACAGAAACCTACGTGGTTGGAATTCGTTCTTTCTTCGTTCCAAGTAATATTGTTTATGCATTGAGTAAAACAGTGGTATTCGCTTTCTTAATCGTTTCGATTTCATCATTCTACGGTTATTATACAAAAGGTGGTGCACTGGACGTTGGTAAATCAGCGACAAAAGCCGTTGTGACTGCCAGTATAGCCATCTTGATTGCTAACTTCCTCTTAACACAAATGTTCTTGTTATGATAGAGGTGAAGAATCTAGATAAGTCTTTTGCTGACAAGCAAATTCTTCACGGTATCAATACAGTATTCGAGAAGGGAAAGGTGAACATGGTGATCGGACAATCGGGTCAAGGAAAGTCAGTTCTCACAAAATGTATCGTTGGTTTGCATGAACCAGATGAGGGAGGTGAAATTCATTACGGTGGAGCGAATTTCTCTGAAATGAACCGTAAGGATAGAATGTTGATTCGACAGGAGATTGGGATGCTTTTCCAAGGCTCAGCCTTATTTGATTCCATGACAGTTGAAGAGAATATCATGTTCCCGTTAACGATGTTTACAAAAATGTCGAAGAAGGAAAAATTGGATCGTGTCAACTTTTGTTTGGACCGTGTCAATCTTGAGGGTAGAAATGGCTTATTCCCTGCTGAGTGTTCAGGGGGAATGCAGAAACGTATTGCGATTGCACGTGCGATAGCCATGAACCCAAAGTACTTGTTCTGTGATGAACCGAACTCTGGGTTAGATCCTAAAACGGCAATTGTAATCGATAATTTAATTCGCGAAATCACTTACGAGTACGATATCACGACGGTGGTAATTACCCACGATATGAACTCGGTAATTGAAATTGGTGACAACATTATGTTCATCCACGACGGCCGAAATTGGTGGTCTGGAGATCGTAAATCGATTATCACAACAGACAATCAAGAAATCATTGATTTTGTATATGCATCGGACTTCATGAAAGAAATCCGTTCGTCGATGCAGGAAAAACGCAAATAATTTACCCAAGTCCGATGGCTTCTCAAGGAATGAACCAATTGGAAAAAGATATCTTCTCTATTCAAAACGAATCCGATTTTGAACGAGTGGCTCTTGAAGTGTATCGCTATCAGGTTGAAAATTGTGCGGTTTATCGAGAATATGTTGAACAACTGAAATGGGATGAACCAACATCGAGTGATGAAATTCCGTTTTTACCCATCTCTTTTTTCAAAAGTCATCGAGTAATCGCTGAGGGTGAAGATGAGGAAGTGATCTTCAAAAGCAGTGGTACAGGCGGAGAACGATCTCAGCACTTCGTTCAAAACCCTGAGCTTTATAAAAGCGCCTTTCGTTCAATTTACGCTCAGTTTATCGGGAACGTTGAAGAGCAAGTGGTGTTAGCGCTGCTACCCAATTACTTGGATCAGGGAGATTCGAGCTTGGTGTTCATGGTGGATGATTTGATCAAATTAAGTAAAAATGCCATTTCTCAGTTTCTTCTGAATGACTTGACGGATGTCGAAAAACACTATAAGAAAGCTGTTTCCGAAGGGAAGAAAGTGGTGATTTTCGGAGTCGCTTATTCCTTATTGGATTTGTGCGAATTGAATCCTGATTTGAATCGGGCTACGATAATTGAAACCGGCGGAATGAAAGGTCGTAGAAAAGAATTGACTAAACAGGAGCTCCATGCCTTATTGAAGGAAGGGTTGAATTGTAAAAACATTTCTTCTGAATACGGAATGACGGAGTTACTGTCTCAGGCTTATAGCAATCAGGATGGGATTTTTGAAACGTGTCCATGGATGAAAATCCAAATTAGAGAAACGAATGACCCCTTCAGCTATGTTACGGATGGCAAAACGGGCGGAGTGAATATCATCGACCTAGCCAATTTATACAGTTGTTCTTTCATTGCTACGCAAGATTTGGGTAGAAAAAGCACCAAAGGATTTGAAATTATGGGGCGCTTCGACCATTCGGATGTTCGCGGGTGTAATTTACTCGTTGAATAGTGTAAAAAAAAGCTTTTTCCATCGGAAAATCTTAGGGGTAAATTCCTCGAATTTAACTAACGAACATTTATTCTCGAGAAATGCATAGTTTCACTTGTCAATTAGTGGATTAGCCATATCTTCACGGCTTTTATAAATTATAACGAAAGAAATGAATAAATCACATTCACCCAACATTTTAAACAAATTCTTGCTGTTGTTTACGATCATGACAACCACATTTGTTTTTAGTCAAGACAAAACAATCGAAGGAATTAAAGTCCTTGAAGGAGCTGGCGATATCGAAGGCCTCGGATACTATGCAGTATATCAAGCTGAAGGAGAAAAAGGAAAATTCAGAAATTACACAATCAACCTGTTCGACTACGAATACAATAACGTATCATCGGAGGCTGTGCAAATGTCAAAAATTACTTCGTTAGTAGATTCTAAAACAAATAGTTCTCACCTAGGGCTTGCTTTTAGCGATGCGAAACTAAAGCAGGTGAGTGTAAAAAGTTTCGATAAGGAAGGGAATTTAGCGGGAGAACTGGACCTTAAAGACACGAAGTATCCCCGAGCAAACTTGTACAAAGCACCTTCAGGGTTTATCATCGTGAACATTGTTAAGATTGGTGGTGCCATGTCCGCGAAGGTGAAATATGAAATTATCTCTGTTGATAATAGTTTGAATATTAACTGGAAGAATTCAATAGAAGGCGAAACCGTCCGTGAGGTAGTAGATGTTCTGGCAACAGCAGAGGGTGTTGCCGTTGTATACTCAAAGGGTAAAGGGATGAAGAAAGAAAACTACAGTCAGCACTTGATGCGTCTATCTAATGGCGGAGAAGTAGTGTTTGACGAAGTTTTCGCAAATAACTATTACTACTTCCCAAATAAAATTTTGTTGGCTGGAGATGAAACGTTCATTTTTGGATCTTACCCAAAAGAAGGAAAGTCGAAGCCAATTGGTGTTTTTGCAATTGGATACGATAAAGCCGGTGAGCAAACAAGTAAAAAGGAAATTGAGTACGAAAGCGAAATTAGCCCTGAAATCAGCGATATCATGAGTGAGGAAGACATCAACATGAAGGAGTCTCCACAGTTCATTGTAAACGATGTGATCAAAACAGATGAAGGTTTTTATGTTATCACTGAAACAATTCGATTGAAACCATCCCTTGGAGGCTCAGTTGAGGTT